>CBIHQF010000533.1:0-3287 GCA_966211665.1 uncultured Pseudomonas sp.
AGATCAAGAACGAGCAGGCGGGACTCGCCGCTCAGAAGGCCAGGGTCCAGGCGAACTCGGTGAACAACTTGCCGGTGGTGCCCTGCATAAAGCCGATAGGGGCGAACACCGCGGCCAGGGTCAGGGTCATGGCAATCACCGCGAAAGCGATCTCGCGACTGCCCTTGAGCGCCGCCTGCACCGGACGCATACCCTCCTCGATGTGCCGGTGGATGTTCTCCAGCATGACGATGGCGTCGTCCACCACCAGACCGATCGCCAAGACCATGGCCAGCAGGGTCAGGGTATTGATGGTGAAGCCCATCAGGCTCATCAGGGCGAAAGCGCCGATCAGCGATACCGGAATGGTCACCAACGGAATGATGGTGGCGCGCAGCGAGCGCAGGAAGATGAAGATGATCAGAATGACCAGTGCCACCGCTTCCCAGATGGTGATGAATACATTGTCGATGGATTCGCGGATAAACAGCGAATTGTCATGGGCGATGGTCATTTGCATGCCTTCGGGCAGCAGCTCGCGTACCTCCGGCAGCGCCGCGTTCAGACCATCGGAGATTTCCAGCGGGTTGGCCGTGGCCTGTTTGATCACGCCCATGGAGACCGCCGGGCGGCCCTTGAAACGCACAATGCTGCGCTCGTTCTGCGCGCCGATTTCGGCATGGCCGACATCGGCCAAACGCAGCAGGTAGCCGCGGGAATCGTCGAGGATCAGCTGGTTGAATTGCTCCGGCGTGTTCAGGTCGGTTTCCGCCAGCACGGTGAACTCGCGCTGGCGCGATTCGATGCGCCCGGCGGGAATTTCCACGTTCTGTCGACGCAGGGCGTCTTCCACGTCCTGCACGGTGAGGTTATGCGCGGCGAGTTTTTCCGGATCGAGCCAGATGCGCATGGCCAGGGTGCGGCCGCCGCGGATCTGCACTTCGGAAACCCCGGGGATGGTTTGCAAACGGTCCTTGATCACCCGTTCGAGGAGATCGGTGATCTCCATCGAGCTGTAACGTTCGCTGTAAAAGGCGATCCACACCACCGGCTGGGCATCGGCCTCGACCTTCTGCACTATGGGTTCCCTGATTTCCTCCGGGAGCAAGCCGCGCACCCGGCCCAAACGGTCGCGCACGTCGTTGGCGGCTTCGTCGGCATTGCTGCCGAGCTTGAACTGCGCGGTGATCTGGGTGTTTTCCGAGCGGCTGATGGAGCTGACGAAGTCCAACCCCTCGATGCCCGAGAGCACGTCCTCGATCGGCTGGGCGACCTGCGATTCCATGATCTCCGGGCTGGCGCCCGGGTAGGTGACGTTGACCGTGACTATGGGCACGTCAACGTTCGGATACTCGCGTACACTCAGGCGTTGATAGGCCATCAAGCCGAGCAGCACCAGCACCAGCGACAATACGGTGGCGAACACCGGCCGACGGATACAGATATCCGACAGCGTCATTGCCTGGGCTCCGCGGGGCGGCGGTCCGCCACTTTGGTACGCACCGGCATGCCCTCGCGCACCTTCTGCCAGCCGGCGCTGATCAGCGTTTCATCGCCGTTCAGGCCTTCGCGCACCTCCACCGTGCCGGCGCTACGTTTGCCCAGCTCGACCTCGCGCACCTCGACCTTGCCGTCCACCACCAGGTTGACCAACAGGCGCTCGCCCACCGGCATCACCGCCTCTTCGGGAATGATCAAGGCATCGGGGCGCTCGGCGAGAATCACCGAAACCTTGACGAACTGCCCCGGCCGCAGGCGCCGCTCGGCATTGTCGATACGGGCACGAATCGCCTGACTGCGACCGGCCTCGTCGAGGCGCGGGTTGATGGCGAATATCTCGCCAGTAAAGCGCTCGCCTGGGTAGGCGTCGAGGCTGACCTCGATCAGTTGTCCGAGGCGCATCTGGCTGACGGCTTTTTGCGGGATACGAAAATCGACCTTGAGCGGGTCGAGCACCTCCAGGTTGACGATATCCTGGCCGGCGCTGAGGTAATCGCCGGGGCTGACCTCGCGCAACCCCAGCACGCCATCGTGCGGCGCGTGTATCCGCGTTTTGTCCAAACGCGCCTGGGCCAAGGCCAGGCTGGCGCGGGCCGCCTGCTGCTGGGCGCTGGCTTCGTCCAGCGCCTGGGCATTGCTGGCACCGCGCTTGAATAGCATCTGCGCGCGTTGGAAGTTCTTTTCCGCCAGGTTCAAATTTGCCTGGGCCTGGGCCAATTCGGCACGACTGATCGCATCGTCGAGGCTGACCAACAAGGCGCCAGCCTCGACGCTCTGCCCTTCGCGAAAATGCAGTTCGGCGAGACGCCCGTCGATTTCCGGGCGAATCATCACCGACTCGTCCGAGCGCAAGGAGCCGAAGGTGATCAGCTCGTCGCGCACCAGGGTTTTCGTCACCGGCACCACTTCCACCATGGGACCTTCGGCAGAGTGGGCCGACAGCGAGAGGCCCGCGAACAACAATAAAGCGCCTGAAAGGCAACGGCTTAGGGCGGACATAAACAACCTCTTGTCTTATTGAGGCCGAGTTTACGACCTCGGCGCAAGATTCAGCCGTGCTAAATGTTTCGCTTTGTTTTTACGGACGCATAGTTTTACTGGCGCATACCACGCCCGCTGATCAGCAAACGAATGCATACGCCGTAGAGCAATGCGGTGGCCACCAGCATGAAACCGATGGCGACGCCGATGCGGATATCCGATACGCCGAGGATGCCGTAGCGGAACGCGTTGACCATATGCAGCACAGGATTGGCCAGCGACACCGTCTGCCAGAACGGCGGCAGCAGATTGATCGAATAGAACACCCCGCCCAGGTAGGTCAAAGGCGTCAGCACGAAGGTCGGGATGATCGAGATGTCATCGAAGTTGCGCGCGAACACCGCGTTGACGAAGCCGCCCAGGGAGAAAATCGTCGCGGTCAACAGCACCACCAACACGGTGATGCCGAGGTGATGCACCTGTAGCTTGGTGAAGAACAACGACAGCAGCGTGACGATGAAACCCACCGCCAAACCGCGCAGTACGCCACCGATCACATAGCCGATCAGGATGATATGCGGCGACACCGGCGAGACCATCAATTCCTCGACCGAACGCTGGAATTTACTGCCGAAGAAACTCGACACCACGTTGCCGTAGGCGTTGGTGATCACCGACATCATGATCAGCCCCGGCACTATGTATTCCATGTAGCTGAAGCCATCCATATCGCCGATCTGCCGGCCGATCAGATTACCGAAGATGACGAAATACAGAACCATGGTGATCGCCGGCGGCAGTAGGGTTTGCGGCCAGATGCGGGTGAA
>CBIHQF010000534.1:0-3277 GCA_966211665.1 uncultured Pseudomonas sp.
CGCCCCAGAGCAAGGCATGATTGGCCGGCAAGCCTTGAACGAATTGCCGGGTATTGCGCGCCAATTGTTCGCGCTGGGCATCGACCCCGATCAGGTCGTTCAATTCCATGTCCAACGTCACCTGCAACGACTGCAAATAGCCGCCGCGACCTTCCCGGTGCCAGCGCGCAGCCAGACTCTGTTGCCAATCGACGCCGACAGGTGCAGCCGGCAATAACGGCTCGATGCGCTCCAGCAACATTTCGGCACGCACTAAGAAATTGCTCAAACGCTCATCCACGTTGTACTCCTTCGGGTTGCAACCCTGTGACGGCCTCTGCCAACTGATAAAACAGATGGGCTATGCTTGGCAGGCAAACGAATACGGGAACTCTCTCATCTATGGATATCGCGCTCACCCAACGCCTGTCGTTCAAACAGGCTGGTTTGACCGTTCTGGTAGCGTTTATCCTCGGCACAGTACTCAGCCTGATCCAAGTGGGTATCGATTATGCCAGTGAAGACGCCTCCATCGACCGCGAGATTCATGCGCTGATCGCTATCAGCCATAACCCGGCTGCGCGTATCGCCTACAACATCGACAGCGAGTTGGCGCAGGAGCTGGTGTTGGGCCTGCTGCGCTCGCCCGCGGTGATCAGCGCGCAGATCATCGACAACAGCGGGCTGATGCTGGCCAGCGTCAGCCGTCCGCCGATGGAAAGCCCGTACCGGGTGTTCAGCGATTTCCTCTTCGGCGAGCGCCGGCACTTCGAAAACGCGCTGTTCGTCAGCCACGCCCCCGGCGAGGCGCTCGGAGAACTGCGCCTCGAAGTCGATACCTTCGCCTTCGGCAATCATTTCCTGCGACGCTCGATGCTCACCATGGTGACCGGATTCGCCCGCACCCTGGCGCTCTCGCTGATTCTTCTGGTGCTGTTCTACTTCATGCTGACCAAACCGCTGATCACGGTGATCCGCGCACTCAGCGAGCGCGACTTGCGCACCCCCGACCACAGCAAACTACCTTGCCCGCCGGGGCATGAGCGCGATGAAATCGGCATTCTGGTCAATGTGGCGAACCAGCAGCTGTCGAGCATCACCACCGAAATCGAGCACAGGCGCGAGGCAGAGGACCGTCTCACCCAGTACCTCGGCGAGCTGGAAAACATCGTCTCGGCGCGTACCAACGAGCTGAAAGCGACCAATGCCCGGCTGATCGATTCCAACAAGGAGTTGGAGAAGGCCCGCCGCGATGCACTCGATACCGCCCAGGCGCGTTCGGCGTTTCTGGCCAATATGAGCCACGAGATCCGCACGCCGCTCAACGGCCTGCTCGGCATGCTGTCCTTGGCCCTCGACAGCGCTGTTAATGGCGAGCAACGCCAGCAACTGTCGATTGCCCACGACTCGGGGAAAATCCTCGTCGAATTGCTCAACGACATCCTCGACCTGTCGAAATACGAAGCCGGGCAACTGGTACTGGAAAGCATTCCCTTCGACCTCGGCACACTGGTCGAAGAGACCGCCAGCCTGCTTTCGCAAAATACCGCGCCGGGCGTCGAATTGACCTGCCTGATCGATCCACAACTGCCCGCGCAAGTGCTCGGCGATCCGACACGGGTTCGCCAGATCGCCAGCAACCTACTGTCCAATGCCTTGAAATTCACCCGTTCCGGGCGCGTCGACGTGCGGATCGATGCCTGCCAGGGCGGCGTCCGGATCATAGTCCGCGACACCGGCATCGGGATTGCGGACGAGGCGCAAGCACGAATTTTTCAACCCTTCGCCCAGGCAGGCGTCGATATCACTCGGCAATTCGGCGGCACCGGCTTGGGCCTGGCCCTGACGCGGCGCCTATGCGAAGCCATGGACGGGAAACTCAGCCTCCATTCCAGGGAAGATGCCGGCAGCGAATTCTGCGCGGAATTACCGCTGCCGAGCCACTCCCCGGCGAGCGCACTGCCCAAGCTCACGGGCCGCGTGGTGGCGCTTATCGCAAGCGATTCGGGCTTGAGTGAACTATTGAGCAGCCTGCTGCCGCGCTGGGGGCTGGAGTATCTGCAGATCGACAGTTGCGACGACATCGAAGGGCTCGGTGCCGACCTGCTGATCAGCGATCGCCCGGAGAGCCTGGCCGCACTGCGCGCCGGCCATCAGTGCGCGATTCTGCTGATCAGCGCGCACGCCGACTTCCTGCCTGCCGAGCAGGCCGAAGCCCTGGCCCCGCTCGAACAACTGGCCCGCCCACTGTCGCGCAAAACCTTGCTCCAGGCGCTACGCCGCGGCTTGCATCTGCCTGAGGAAAATCTCCCATCGCCGGCGCTACACGAGCAACAGATCAGAACCCAAGCACGTGTGCTGCTGGTGGAAGACAACCCGGTCAACCAATTGGTCGCCAAGGGCATGCTGATCAAGCTCGGCTGCGAAGTGCTGATCGCCCAGCATGGTGCCGAAGCGCTCAAGCAGTTGGAGCAGCACTCGGTCGACCTGGTGCTGATGGACTGCAATATGCCGGTAATGGATGGCTACGAAGCATCGAGGCGCATTCGTCGGAGCAAGCTCTACGCGGACGTGCCGATCATCGCCCTGACCGCCAACGCCCTGGCCGACGAACGCGAACGCTGCCACGCCGCCGGCATGAACGACTACCTGGCCAAGCCGTTCCGCCGCGAGGAGTTGGCCACCCTACTCGACCAATGGCTACCGGCTAACGCGGTGCCATGAAGCGGTCGAGCAGTTGCCCGACGCGGCTGCGCAGTTCGGCCATCTCATCCAGATCGACGCCGTGCTCGCAGAGCAATTGCTGTTTGAGCGGTAGCACCTGCTCGCGCAGCGCCTGACCGGCATCGGTCAGGGCCAGGTGCACCTCGCGCTCGTCATCGATCGAGCGCTTGCGCAGCAGCAAACCCAACTGATCCAAACGCTTGAGCAAAGGCGTCAAGGTGCCCGAATCGAGCAATAGGCGCTCGCCCAACGCCTTCACCGTCGGTTGCGCCGGCGGCGCGCCCTGCCACTCCCAGAGCACCAGCATCGCCAGGTATTGCGGGTAGGTCAGCTGCAAGCGATCGAGCATCGGCTTGTAGCCGCGAATCACCACCCGCGACGCCGCATACAGCTTGAAGCACAGTTGGTTGTCCAGTTGCAGCGCAGGGTCTAGATCGGACACGGCTCGGTTCATTTGAGCAGTGCTTCGATCTCTGCGGTGAGCTCTTCGGGCTTGGTGGGGGGCGCGAAACCCTTTGCCACCAGACCCTCGGCACAGACCAGGAACTTGTTGAAATACAACATCACCACCAGG
>CBIHQF010000535.1:0-3269 GCA_966211665.1 uncultured Pseudomonas sp.
CCAAAGAAAGGTTGATGTACCCATAACGTGTCGCAGGCAGCTTTTGTAGGGTGGATCGCGCTTCATCGATCCACCAGGGCGGCGTTCTGGTGGATGAAAGCGCCCGCATGCCCCCCCTTGGCACTGTCATGCAATGGGTAGGTTGGCGCTAGGCGTAGCGAAGCCCAGCAGGCATCGGCATGTTTCGTTGGGCTTCGTCGCTGCGCTCCTCAACGGAGCGCCGCCCGTCCCGACGGCTTATCGCCGCGCAACACGCCATTGGGAAATGGTCAAGAAAAAGGGACTCGAAAGAGTCCCTTTTTCGTTTCTGTGGAACCGCTAGCCAGCCATATTCAGGCGATTGCGCCCGCTACGTTTTGCCGCGTACAGCGCGCTGTCTGCACGACGTAGCAGGCTGTCCGAGGATTCGCCTGGCAACAGGGTCGCACAGCCGAGGCTGATCGAGACCAGAATGGGTTGGTTCTGGTTCAGGCACTGCAGATTCTGCACAGCGTTGCGCAGGCGTTCGCCAACCAGGCAGGCGGCTTCGCGACCGGTGCCGGAGAGTAGCACCAGAAACTCCTCGCCGCCGTAGCGGAAGGCCAGGTCGACATTGCGTAGCTGATCGCGCAGGGTCGTCGCCACGGCTTTCAGTACTTCGTCGCCGTAAGCATGGCCATGCTTGTCGTTGATCTGTTTGAAGTGATCGATATCCAGCATCAGTATCGACAAAGGTTGCAGGTTGCGTCGTGCCAGATCGATCTCACGTTGCAGGGACTGATTCAGCGCCAGGCGGTTGCCGGTGTTGGTCAGTGGATCGCGCAGTGCGCTCTGTACGGCCGCGCGGTAAAGCAGGGCATTGCGCAGCGGGAACAGCAAACTGGCCAGCAAGGACTCCAGACGGCCCAGTTCCTCTTCGCTGAAGCGTTGGCCGCGTCTGAAGATCAGCTCGCCGAGGTATTCGCCCTCATGACTGAGGCGGTAGCCGGCTGTGTGATTGCCGCGCTCGCCAAACTCGAAACGCAGATCGCAGGCCGCCAACTGGTAGGCCAGGGCGTCCAGCGGTACCAGGCGCTGCACTTCGCGGTAAAACAGCGCCAGGATCCGGTCGACTTCCAGCGAGGTCTGCAGCTGCAGGCTCAACTGCTGGCGCAATTGCGCCAGGCTGACCGGCTTGATCGATTGTTGCGAATGGCGGGCATAACCCAGACGCTGCAGTTTGACCGCATCGAAGTCGATGGTGTTGGACTGGGTGTTGGACTGATTGTGTGGACCCATACTGCTCAACCTCTGAGGCTCGGCGCGTGGATGGCGCGCTCCGATACAGATGCTTAGCTAATTTTGTGCCATCAATTAAAAGTCCTTAGAAATCAATCAATTGCTTTGTATTTTTATGGCATGTCCGGCAAGCCTTTGCCGGTTGTCTGACGCCGATGGTGGCAATTCGCTGCCGGCCGGCCGTCAGCGCCAGGAAACCGTCGGTCGCTATTGGGCGTCGAAGGCCTGGCCGTTCACGCCACTGCTGTCCGGGCCCATCAAATACAGATAGACCGGCATGATCGCTTCGGGCAGCGGGTTGTTTTGCGGGTTTTCCCCGGGATAGGCCTGGGCGCGCATATCGGTGCGGGTGGCGCCGGGATTGACACTGTTGGCGCGCACCGAGGCGATACCGTCGAGTTCATCGGCCAGCACCTGCATCAGCCCCTCGGTGGCGAATTTGGATACCGCATAGGCACCCCAGTAAGCGCGGCCTTTGCGGCCGACGCTGCTGGAGGTGAAGACCACCGAGGCGTCCGTCGACAGCTTGAGCAGCGGCAGCAGGGCGCTGGTCAGCATGAACATGGCGTTGACGTTGACTTGCATGACGCGCATGAAGTTATCCCCGGACAACTGCTCCAGCGGGGTGCGCGGGCCGATGATCGAGGCGTTGTGCAGCAGGCCATCGAGCTTGCCGAATTCGCGCTCGATCATCGCCGCCAGTTCGTCGTACTGGTGCGGCAGGGCGGTTTCCAGGTTGAACGGAATCACCGCGGGCTGCGGATGGCCGGCGGCCTCGATGGCGTCATACACCCGGGTCAGGTGTTCTTCGGTCTTGCCCAGCAACAATACGGTCGCGCCATGGGCGGCGAAGGTTTGCGCGGCGGCGGCGCCGATCCCACGGCCGGCGCCGGTGACCAGGATCACCCGGTCTTTGAGCAGATCGGGGCGGGCGGAATATTGGAACATGGGGGGCTCCTTCGGAGAGCTGCAAGCCGCAAGCGGCAAGCATCAAGTTAAAAGCAAAAGAATTGTTGCATGCGGCTGGCTACATACTGGCTTGCAGCTTGCAGCTTGCAGCTTGCAGCTTGCAGCTTGCAGCTTGCAGCTTGCAGCGTCAGCAGCCGCATAACGCCCGTTCGAGTACGGCGCGCAATTCCAGCGGATGCTCGACGACCACGTCGGCACCCCAGTTGCGCGGGTTATCGTCCGGATGAATATAGCCGTAGGTCACGGCCGCGGTGCGGGTGCCGGCGGCGCGGCCCGATTCGATATCGCGCAGGTCGTCGCCGACGAACAACACGCTGGCCGGATCCAGGTTCAACTGCGAGCAGGCGAGGATCATCGGTTCGGGGTCGGGTTTGCTGCGGGTCACATGATCCGGGCAGATCAGGATCGCCGAGCGTTCGGCCAGGCCGAGGCGCTGCATGATCGGCTCGGCGAAGCGCAGCGGTTTGTTGGTCACCACGCCCCAGATCAATTTGGCGTTCTCGATATCGGCGAGCAATTCGTCGATGCCGTCGAACGGCCGGGTCAGCACGGCGCAGTGCTCTTGGTAGCGCTCGAGAAACTCCAGGCGCAATGCCTCGAATCCTTCGTCTTCCGGTTGCATGGCGAAGGTGCAGGTGACCATGGCGCGGGCGCCGCCGGAAACCTGATCGCGGATCAGCTTCTCGGCGATGGGGGCGAGACCGCGATCGGCACGCATGGCTTGGCAGATAGCGATAAAGTCCGGCGCGCTGTCGAGCAGCGTACCGTCCATGTCGAAAAGCACCGCACGCAAGCGCATCAGACCTCCTTCAATGTCTGGACCATGTAATTGACGGCGACATCCGCTTCCAGCTTGTAATGCTTGGTAAGCGGGTTGTAGGTCAGCCCGATGATGTCCTTGACCTGCAGGCCGGCGTCGCGGCTCCAGACGCCCAGTTCCGAGGGGCGGATGAATTTCTTGAAATCGTGGGTGCCGCGCGGCAACAACTTCAGCAAGTATTCGGCACCTATCACGGCGAACAAATAGGCCTTGGGGTTGCGGT
>CBIHQF010000536.1:0-3267 GCA_966211665.1 uncultured Pseudomonas sp.
GATCGCCAGGCCCTTGTCCAGCAGGGCGTCTTCGGCGGTCAGCGGCACCAGCACGCGCAACACGTTGCCGTAGGTGCCGCACGACAGCAGGATCAGGCCTTTCTCGCGCGCCTTGGCGACGATCTGCCCGGTCAGGGCCGCGTTCGGCTTGTGCAAGTCGCCGCCCTCGAACAGCTCGACCGCGATCATCGCGCCGAGTGCGCGTACTTCGCCGATGCTTTTGTGCTTGGCCTGGATGGCTTTGAGGCCAGTGACCAGGCGCTCGCCGACCGCCTTGCTGCGCTCCAGCAAGTGCTCTTCCTCGAAGATATCGATCACCGCCAGGGCCGCCGTGCAGGCAATCGGGCTGCCGGCGTAGGTGCCGCCCAAGCCGCCCGGGGCGATGGCGTCCATGTATTCGGCCTTGCCGCACACGCCCGCCACCGGGAAACCGCCGGCGATGGATTTGGCGAAGGTGGTCAGGTCGGCGGCGACGCCCATCTGTTCCATGGCGAAGAAGGTACCGGTACGTCCGGCACCGGTCTGCACTTCGTCGGCGATCAGCAGGATGCCGTGTTGGTCGCAGAGCGCGCGCAGGCGCTGCATAAAGTCCTTCGGCGCGACGTAGAAACCGCCCTCGCCCTGCACCGGTTCGATAATGATCGCGGCGATGTCGCGCGGCTCGGCGTCGTTCTTGAAGATCCGCTCGATGCTGGCGATGGAATCGTCGACGCTGACACCGTGCAGTTCGCAGGGGTACTGGGCGCGATAGACGCCGCCGGGCATCAGGCCCATGCCGGCCGAGTACGGCACGACCTTGCCGGTCAGCGACAGGGTCATCATGGTGCGGCCGTGGTAGCCGCCGGTGAAGGCGATCACCCCGGCGCGGCCGGTGGCGGCGCGGGCGATCTTGATCGAGTTTTCCACCGCCTCGGAGCCGGTGGTGACCAGCAGGGTTTTCTTGGCGAAGTCGCCCGGCACCCGTGCGTTGATCTTCTCGCACAGTTCGACATAGGGCTCGTAGGCCAGTACCTGGAAGCAGGTGTGAGTCAGCTTGGTCAGCTGCTGCTGCACCGCGGCCACCACTTTCGGGTGCAGGTGGCCGGTGTTGAGCACCGCGATGCCGCCGGCGAAGTCGATGAACTCACGGCCCTCGACGTCAGTCACCGTGGCGTTCTCGGCCTTGTCGGCGAAGATCGGATGGATCTGGCCCACGCCGCGCGGAACGGCGGCCATGCGGCGTTGCATCAGGGATTCGTTGGTCTTGCTCATGGTGTCCTCGGGCGAATCGTGAACAGTAGGGTGCGCTATGCGCACCAAGGGAAAACACTTGGGTCGGGTTCGCTATCGGGGCGCAGTCTCGCGCCACCCCAATGCCCGATCCAACCAATGTTTCTCATGCGCGGCATCTGGGAAATTGATCGATCAAATACCCAGGCACAGGTATTTGATTTCCAGGTAATCCTCGATGCCGTACTTGGAACCTTCACGGCCCAGGCCGGACGCCTTGACCCCGCCGAACGGCGCGACCTCGTTGGAGATCAGCCCGGTATTGACCCCGACCATGCCGTATTCCAGGGCCTCGGCCACGCGAAACACCCGGCCCAGGTCGCGGGCGTAGAAGTAGGACGCCAGGCCGAATTCGGTGTCGTTGGCCATGGCGATCACCTCGGCCTCGTCCTTGAAGCGGAACAGCGGCGCCAGCGGGCCGAAGGTCTCTTCCTTGGCCACGGTCGCGGTTTTCGGTACGTCGGTGAGAATGGTCGGCTCGAAGAAGCTGCCGCCCAGGACGTGGGGCTTGCCGCCGAGCAGCAGGCGCGCGCCCTTGCTCAGGGCGTCGTCGATATGTTCCTGCACCTTGGCCATGGCCTTGCCGTCGATCAGCGGGCCGGTGGTGGTGCCTTCGTCCAGACCGTTGCCGATCTGCAGCTTAGCCACCGCGGCCGCGAGCTTCTCGGCGAAGGCGTCATAGACGCCATCCTGGATATACAGGCGGTTGGCGCAGACGCAGGTCTGGCCGTTGTTGCGGTATTTGGAGATCAGCGCACCTTCCACCGCCTTATCCAGGTCGGCATCATCGAAGACGATAAAGGGCGCATTGCCGCCCAGCTCCAGGGAAACCTTCTTGATGTCCTGGGCGCATTCAGCCATCAGCTGGCGACCGATTTCGGTCGAGCCGGTGAAGCTCAGTTTGCGCACGATCGGGTTGCCGGTCAGCTCGCTGCCGATATCGCCGGCGCTGCCAGTAACCACGCTAAGCACGCCTTTGGGGATGCCCGCGCGGTGCGCCAGCTCGACCAGCGCCAGGGCGGAGAACGGCGTCTGCGAGGCCGGCTTGATCACCATGGTGCAACCGGCGGCCAGGGCCGGGCCGGCTTTGCGGGTGATCATCGCCGCCGGGAAATTCCACGGGGTGATGGCGGCGGTGACGCCGATCGGCTGCTTGATCACGATCAGGCGTTTATCCGGCTGATGACCGGGAATCACGTCGCCATAGACGCGCTTGGCTTCCTCGGCGAACCACTCGATAAAGGAGGCGGCGTAGGCGATCTCGCCCTTGGCCTCGGCCAGCGGCTTGCCCTGCTCCAGGGTCATCAGGCGGCCGAGGTCGTCCTGGTTTTCCATCAACAGCTCGAACCAGCGACGCAGCTTACCGGCGCGCTCCTTGGCGGTCAGCGCACGCCAGGCCGGCAGTGCACGGTCGGCGGCCTCGATGGCGCGGCGGGTTTCGGCGGCGCCCATCTTCGGCACAGTGCCGATAATTTCGTTGGTCGCGGGGTTGTTGACCTTAATGGTCTGGCCACTGTCGGCGTCGAGCCACACACCATCTATATAGGCTTGCTGACGGAACAGCTGGGCGTCTTTCAATTGCATGGCAGTCTCCTTGGTTCCGACACCCGGGCATCGGACAGTTGTTAGGGCGCAAGTCGGCGCATCGTGGCGGCCTTGACCGGCTGCCATCGCCCTCGGGCTGCTTTCGGCTGCGCGCACTACCATTGAGCGGCATGAGGAAAGGCGTTTTACCGAGAGCGTTTGAAATCTCAAACGAATCCTAGGGTCGTAGCCGCTAAAGGGCAATAGCCTGTTCGAAAAAATTAACGAAGTGCAGCGCGGGCGACAGTTTTTACACAACACTGCCCTTCAATAGTGGCTCACTCGTACAGAATTGCGAACGACGCCCCGGCATGGACGCCCGCCCGCGAGATGCGTATGATTGCGCCCCGCAACGCACTCGTAGCTCAGCTGGATAGAGTACTGCCCTCCGAAGGCAGGGGTCGTGGGTTCGAA
>CBIHQF010000537.1:0-3258 GCA_966211665.1 uncultured Pseudomonas sp.
GCGGCATCGCGGCGACGCTCGATGTGCTCGCCTCGTACCTGCCCAAGGTGTTCGGCGCGGCGCTGGTACTGGTGGCCGGCGTGTTGCTGGCGCAACTGGTCAGCGGCCTGGTGCGCGGCGCGGCCGAAGGGGTGGGGTTGGATTACGCCCATGGCCTGGCCCGCATCGCTCAAGGTTTCGTGATCATCATCAGTATCTCGGTGGCCATTGGCCAATTGGAGGTCAAGACCGATCTGCTCAACACCGTGATCGCCATCGTGCTGACGTCCGTGGGCCTGGCCGTCGCGTTGGCGTTGGGGTTAGGCAGCCGGGAGATCGTCGGACAGATTCTCGCCGGCATCTATGTGCGGGAGCTGTACCAGGTCGGGCAGCAGGTGCAAGTGGGTGATATAGAAGGGCAGATAGAAGAAATTGGCACGGCCAAGACTATTCTGTTAACCGATGCGGGCGAACTGGTGTCCATCGCCAATCGGACCTTGCTCGAACAGCGGGTGAACAGCCAGTAAGGCATCTCCTGTTCATGCAATCCCTGCTAATGTATGCCGCCGGCCAGCCGATTTCCGGCCGTGGCGGCTTCTGTCCCGACTGTTGGCCCAACTCGTTTTGAATAAAGCCCAAACGTTACCTGTGCGCTACGACCCTCGCGAGCTTTCGGACGAAGAGCTGGTCGCGCGTGCCCACGACGAATTGTTTCATATCACCCGGGCATACGAAGAGTTGATGCGTCGTTATCAACGTACGCTGTTCAATGTCTGCGCACGCTATTTGGGTAATGATCGTGATGCCGACGATGTGTGCCAGGAGGTAATGCTTAAAGTTCTTTATGGTTTGAAAAACTTCGAGGGCAAGTCGAAGTTTAAAACCTGGCTATATAGCATTACCTATAACGAATGCATTACCCAGTATCGCAAAGAGCGGCGCAAGCGCCGCTTGATGGATGCCTTGAGTCTGGATCCGCTGGAAGAGGCGGTCGAGGAAAAAGCGCCGAAGATCGAAGATCGTGGCGGACTCGACCGTTGGTTGGTACATGTCAACCCCATCGACAGAGAAATTTTAGTGTTGCGCTTCGTCGCCGAGCTGGAGTTTCAAGAAATTGCCGATATCATGCACATGGGCCTGAGCGCCACGAAAATGCGCTATAAGCGAGCCCTCGATCGGCTCCGTGAAAGATTCTCCGACACGCCTGAACTTAACTAAACCAATTGCGTCAAACTTTCCGGTTAATCCTTATGAGGATTGCCGGCTGAGTTGTCTTGCGCGTGCGCCAGATAACTTACTGACCACCAAGATAGGGATTCACAAATGAAATCGAAGAACACTTTTGGCGTTGTCATTGGCTCACTGCTGGCTACATCTTCTCTCAGCGTGCTGGCTCAGGGTCAAGGCGCGGTCGAAGTGGAAGCTTTTGGCAAGCGCTCTTTTACCGAAAGCAATCGTGAGGTAACCGATGGCAACTTATTCGGCGGTAGCATTGGCTATTATTTGAACGATGACGTTTCTCTGAGTCTGTCCCACGGTACCTATCGCAGCATTCGTTCCAAAGATACTCTGCCCGGCTCCACTCATGGCCGTGAGCAAATCGATGGCCACCTGAGCACCTTGGAAGCTCAATATCACTTCGGTACGCCGGCTGCGCAAAGCCTGCGTCCTTATGTTTCCGCCGGTTTCGGTCATCAGGAGCTGGACAACACCTTCACCCGTGGCAATGACAAAAGCACCTTCGCCATGGTTGGCGCCGGCGCCAAGTACTATTTCAACGAAATGTTCTTCGCCAAGGCCGGTGTCGACGTGTTGCACAGCCTGGATACCGAAAACACCGAGTGGCAGGCCGGCGTAGGCGTCGGTTTGAACTTCGGTGGTAGCAGCCAGCCTGAGCCTCAGGTGGTCGAGGCCGCTCCGGAGCCGATCGCTGAACCGGTCGTTGCCGAAGAACCGCTGGAGACCGTTCGCGTCGAACTGGACGTCAAGTTCGATTTCGACCAGGCGCGGGTTAAAGAAGAAAGCTACAGCGACATTCAGAACCTTGCCGACTTCATGAACCAGTACCCGCAGACCAGCACCACGGTCGAAGGTCACACCGATGCCATTGGCACCGATGAGTACAACCAGCAGCTGTCCGAGCGTCGTGCCAATGCTGTTCGCGACGTGCTGGTCAACCAGTACGGTGTGGATGCCGAACGCGTCAACACCGTTGGCTACGGCGAGTCGCGCCCGGTTGCCGATAACGCTACCGATTCCGGCCGTGCGATCAACCGTCGCGTCGAAGCCGAAGTAGAAGCTCAGATCAAGCAGTAATAGATCTGGCTTTATAGAAAACCCGGCTCCGGCCGGGTTTTTCTTCGCCTGCAGAAAAGCGACATAGCCAAAAAAGGCTCTGTACCAATTGTGTGTTGTGCTGCCAGGCGCGAATTGCCTGCGGTCCGTAGGAGGATCCGGGCGACGTTCCGCGATCTCGGGGCAAGCTTTTTGCCGTATCCGGCAAGCGCTGAGCGGGCAGCCCCGCGGTCTGCATTCGCCACGGGGCGCGCCTCCTACAAGAGAGCGCGCATGCAACACGTAATGGGAACATAGCCAAAAAAAGCCCGGCTTTCGCCGGGCTAAGAACAACTCCGCAGGAGCGCGAAGCGGTTAGGCACTCATAGCAGCGGCCAGTACGTGCCGCTGCGCCGCGACTTCGCCGATGACCAGGATGGCTGGGCTTTTCAGCTGGAAGTCGAGGGCATCCTGTTGCATGGAAGCAAGCGAGCTGCGGCATTCGCGTTGCTGGGGCAGGGAGGCGTTTTCGATCAGCGCCACCGGCATGTCGGCGCGCATACCGCCGGCCAGCAGGCTCTCGCGGATTTCCGGCAGTTTGGCGACGCCCATATAGACCACCAGGGTGGTGCCGCCCTGGGCCAATGCCGACCAATTCAGGCTGCTGTCGTCCTGGGTGTGGGCGGTGACCAGGGTCACGCCGCGAGCCACGCCACGCAAGGTCAGGGGGATGCCGCAATTGGTCGCGCCAGCCAGCCCCGCGGTGATGCCATTGACCATCTCCACCTCGATGCCGTGGGCGGCCAGCCAATCGGCTTCTTCGCTGCCGCGGCCGAAGATGCATGGATCGCCACCCTTCAGGCGCACCACGCATTTGCCCTGGCGCGCGTAACGCAGCATCAGGCGATGGATAAACGCCTGGGGCGTAGAACGACAACCGCCGCGCTTGCCCACCGGCACCACCCGCGCGTTGGCGCAGTGTTCCAATACGGCGGGGTTGACCAG
>CBIHQF010000538.1:0-3250 GCA_966211665.1 uncultured Pseudomonas sp.
CGCCACGCGCTGTTGCTGGCCGCCGGAGAGTTGTTCGGGGTAACGCTGCAGCAACGGCGTCAGGCCCAGACGTTCGGCCAAACGACTGACCCAGGCCGGATCGTGTCGCCCGGCCAGCCGCGCCTGAAACGCCAGGTTGGCGGCGACGCTGAGGCTGCCTATCAGGTTGTACTGCTGAAACACCAGGCCGATGCCTTCGCGGCGCCAGCGCGCCAACTCGGCCTCGTCACGCCCCTGCAACGGCTCGCCATCGACCAGAATGCGACCACTGTCGGCTCGCTCCAATCCTGCGATCAGGTGCAGCAAGGTGCTTTTACCGCTGCCCGATTCGCCCATCAGCGCCAGGCTGCTGCCCCTCGGCAATTGCAGGTCGACCCCGCGCAACACCGGCAGGCGGCCTTGGGCGGTGGCGAAGGCTTTATGCACATCCTCGACGATCAACATCCGCGCGGGCGACTCCTTCAAGGCTGATGACAGGCTTGGCTGCGGTCATCATCGGGCTTTAAACCGCAGCAGGCCAGCAACTCATCGTCTGACCGATCAAGCAACCTGAACGCGGCGCCGGCAACTTGCTCAAATTTCTTGACTCGCGTCCAACCGGGAGCGCCGCTTCCAGCGCACGGAGGAAGGCAACTTCTATGAAAAACACCAACCCAGCGACGGATAAGCCCGCCTACCCCGTCAGCGCCGGCGTATTTCTCGGCCTGGGCCTCGGCGGTTTTTTCGACGGCATCGTGCTGCACCAGATCTTGCAGTGGCACCACATGCTCAGCAGCGCCGGTTACCCCATCGATAGCCTGGCCAATCTGTCCTACAACACGCTATGGGACGGCCTGTTTCATGCCGCGACCTATATCTTCGTGCTGATCGGCCTGCTGCAATTGTGGCGCACCGCCCGCCGGCCGCATCGGCCGTGGTCGCACCGGGTATTCGCCGGCTCGATATTGCTGGGCTTCGGCCTGTTCAATCTGGTCGAAGGCATCGTCAACCATCACCTGCTGGGCTTGCACCACGTCAACGAAAGCGTCGCCGAGCGTTATTGGGTTTATTGGGATCTGGGCTTTTTGCTCTGGGGCTTGCTGATGCTGATCGGCGGGGGCTGGCTGATGCGCGTTGGCGCGCGGCGGCCGAGTGCGGCGGCGGAGGTTGCGTAAGCGGTGGTTCCTTACAGCATGAATATCCAGCATGGGGTCTCGCTTCGCTCAACCCATCAGCGCTGTAGGAGGCGCGCCCCCGCGGCGAATGCAGGCCGTAGGGCTGCCCGGCTGTCGCCTTCTCGCCCCGAGGTCGGGCTCCTACAAGAGCGCAGTCTACTTTTGACTCGCTGCTAAACATGCCCGCACCTTTCGGCGCGGGCATAGGTTCGCCAGCAAGTGAACGATCAGCAGCGATACGGCGACCCCGCCTTGGCCATCAGTGCGTTGTACTTCTTGAAGATCTCCACGACTCGCGCGCAGCGGGGGCTGGTTTTGGCGATTTCGTCCCAGAATTTCTGCGCTTCGGCCTCCACCGTGGCCCATTCGGCGTCGGGGATGGTGGTCAGCTTGAGTTTGTCGCCCTCGACCCGCAGTTGCGCCTCGCCGCCCCAGTACCAGTGCTGGCGGTAGTAGTTGGAGCTGTCCATGCACAGCTTGAACAGGGTTTGCAGGTGCGCGGGGACTTCCGCCCATTTCTCCGAGTTGGCGAAGTAGGACCCGCACCAAGCGCCGGAGATGTTGTTGGTGAGGAAGTATTTGGTCACGTTGGCCCAGCCGACGGTGTAGTCCTCGGTGATGCCGGACCAGGCGATGCCATCCAGTTCGCCGGTCTGGATCGCCACTTCGACGTCTTCCCAGGGCAGGGTCACCGGGATCACGCCGAAGCGCGAGAGGAACTTGCCGGCGGTGGGGAAGGTAAAGATGCGCTTGCCCTTGAGGTCGGCGAGGCTGTTGATCGGCTCGACGGTGGCGAAGTTGCAAGGGTCCCAGGCGCCGGCGCCGAGCCAGGTCACGCCTTTGACTTCGCCGTAGGCTTCTTCCCAGATCTCGTTGAGCCCGTATTTGTTGAACAGCACCGGCACATCCAGGCTGTAACGGGTGGCGAAGGGGAAATAGCCGCCGAATACCGAGATATCCACAGGCGCGGCGATCGAGTCGTCGTCGCTTTGTACCGCATCGATGGTGCCCTTCTGCATGGCGCGGAACAGCTCGCCGGTGGGCACCAACTGGTCGGCGTAATACAGCTGGATTTCCATCTGGCCATTGGCGGCCTTGTTGAAGGCGTCGATGGACGGTTTGATCACGTGCTCGCCCAAGGCCGGGCCGGCGTAGGTCTGCAGGCGCCAGACGATTTTCTTCGGTTCGTCGGCGTAGATATGCGCCGGCCCCAGCGCCGTGGCGCCGACTGCGCCGGTGGCCACTGCGGCGTTTTTCAGAAAGCTGCGTCTCGTAGTCATGCTGTTCTCTCCATTAAGTGTCGATTCAGATGTCATACAACCGCATTGCGCTGCAGCGGCTGGCAAAGCCGTGCAGAGTTCTCAGGTGGGTGGAAATGCCCATCACCGGCGCGCCCGCGGGCGCGATAAACGAGCAACTGCGCCTGAAAATCAAAACTCAACGTGCGTAATGCCACTGCGGTAACCACAGGGCGATCTGCGGAAACAGCATGACCAGGCCCAGCGCCAGCACCATGATCGCCACGAAGGGCGTTACCGAGACATAGATGTCGCGCAAGCTGACTTCGGGCGGCGCCATGGCGCGCATCAGGAACAGGTTGTAGCCGAACGGCGGGGTCATATAGGCGATCTGGCAGGTGATGGTGTAGAGCACGCCATACCAGACCAGGTCAAAACCCAGGGCGCCGACCAGCGGGATATACAGCGGCGCGACTATCACCAGCATCGCCGTGTCGTCGAGGAACATGCCCATCAGGATGAACGACAGCTGCATCAGGATCAGCACCTGCCAGGGCCCCAGGCCCAGGTCTTCGAGAAAGAACGCCTCGATCGCCTTGACCGCGCCGAGGCCGTCGAACACCGCGCCGAAGCACAGCGCGGCGAGGATGATCCACATAAACATGCAACTGATGCCGAGGGTTTTGCGCAGGGTTTCTTCCATCACCTTGCGGGTCAGCCGGCGCTTGGCCAGGGCCGCCAGGGTCGCCGCCGCGGCGCCGACCGCCGAGCTTTCCACCAGGCTGGTGTAGCCCAGCAGAAACAGCCCGGTCATGCTGAAGAAGATAAACAACGGCACCAGCCCGGCGCTGAGCAGGC
>CBIHQF010000539.1:0-3248 GCA_966211665.1 uncultured Pseudomonas sp.
AGCAGACCATCAAGCGCCTGGCCTTCGAGGGCATGCAAGCGCCGGTATTGGTGTGCAACAAGGAGCACCGCTTCATCATCAACGACCAGTTGAAAGCACAGAAACTCGCCTCGCAGGCGCTGATCCTCGAACCCTTCGGCCGCAACACCGCGCCCGCGGTGGCGGTCGCCGCCTTGCAACTGGTCGCCCAGGGCCGCGACGAACTGCTGCTGGTGCTGCCGGCCGATCACGTGCTGGAAGACCAGAAAGCTTTCCAACGCGCCCTGGCATTGGCCACCCTGGCCGCAGAACGGGGCGAGATGGTGCTGTTCGGTATCCCCGCCCTGCGCCCGGAAACCGGCTACGGCTATATCAAATCCCGCGGCGACAAAGGCCTGCCCGACGGCGTCACCCGCGTGCAGGAGTTCGTCGAGAAGCCCGACGAAACGCGCGCGAAGCAATTCGTCGAATCCGGCGATTACTACTGGAACAGCGGCATGTTCCTGTTCCGTGCCAGCCGCTACCTGGAAGAGCTGCAACGCCACGAGCCGGATATCTACGACACCTGCCTGCTGGCTCTGGAGCGCAGCTCCCTGGATGGCGACACCATCAATATCGATGCGCCGACATTCGCCTGCTGCCCGGACAACTCCATCGACTACGCGGTGATGGAGAAAACCACCCGCGCCTGCGTGGTGCCGCTGACCGCCGGCTGGAACGACGTCGGTAGCTGGTCGTCGATCTGGGACGTGCACGAGAAGGACGCCGACGGCAATGTCACCAAGGGCGACGTGGTGGTGCACGACAGCCGCAATTGCCTGGTGCACGGCAACGGCAAACTGGTCTCGGTGATCGGCCTGGACGACATAGTGGTGGTGGAAACCAAGGACGCCATGATGATCGCCCACCGCGACCATGTGCAGGACGTGAAGAAAGTGGTCAACACCCTCGACAGCCAGGGCCGCAGCGAAACCCAGAACCATTGCCAGGTGTTCCGCCCGTGGGGCTCCTACGACTCGGTGGACATGGGCGGGCGTTTCCAGGTCAAGCACATCACGGTCAACCCGGGGGCGACGCTGTCCTTGCAGATGCATCACCACCGCGCCGAGCACTGGATAGTGGTCAGCGGCACCGCCGAGGTGACCTGCGACGACAAGGTGTTCTTGCTCACCGAGAATCAGTCGACCTACATCCCCATGACCTCGGTGCACCGCCTGAGCAACCCCGGCAAGATCCCCCTGGAGATCATCGAAGTGCAGTCCGGCAGCTACCTGGGCGAAGACGATATCGAGCGTCTCGAAGACGTCTACGGCCGCAGCAAGGCCGAGCCGCTCAAGCTCGCCGCGGGCTGAGTCGCTGCGCAGTGCCCCGCGCGGGGCACTGCGCGGTCGAGGCATATGCCCATCCGCCGGCCTTGTGTAGGATAAACCCCCTGTTTATCCATCTGGGCCCGTTCCAGCCATGCTATTCGGCGCAATCCTGCTATTGAGTTGGCTGATCCTGCTGATCCGCTACCCCGTTAAAGCCCTGCCCATCTCCCTCGCCGCGCTGATCGGCCTGGGGCTGGTGGCCGCCTGGGTGCTCTGGCAGGAAGGCCGCGAGAATCGCGATCTCAGCCACCTGCAACTACGCATCGACTACGCCCCACAACGCTGCCCGGCCGACCGCCCGCTGGCGCTCACCCTGCGCAACGGCAGCGACGCCGCCTTGCAGGAACTGCGCTGGCGGATCGCCGCCTACCGCCCCGGCGAGAATATCAATCTGGCCGAACGCCTCTACGAATCGCCGCGCTACAGCGGCCCCGGCGATCTACTGCCCGGCGCCACCTGGGAAACCTGCCTGCCGCTGCCGACGCTGCGCAACGGCTACCGCGCCAGCAGCCTGGAGTTTCGCGCAGAGGATCTGCAAGGCCGCTTCAGTCACTGAAACCAGAACCAGCACAAGGATGACCGCATGTCCCAGCCCACCGCCCTGATCACCGGATGCTCCAGCGGCATCGGCCGCGCCCTCGCCGAGGTCTTCCAACAGGCCGGTTACCGGGTCTGGGCCAGTGCGCGCAAAGCCGAGGACCTGGCCGAGTTACAGGCCGCGGGCTTCGACGCCGTGCAGTTGGATGTCAACGACGGTCAGGCCCTGGGCCAGTTGGCCGAACGCCTGGCGGCGGAAATCGGCGGTCTCGATGTGTTGATCAACAATGCCGGTTACGGCGCCATGGGCCCATTGCTCGATGGCGGCGTGGAAGCGATGCGCCGGCAATTCGAAACCAACGTGTTTTCGATCGTCGGCGTTACCCGCGCCATGTTCCCGCTGCTGCGGCGCAACAAGGGCCTGGTGGTGAATATCGGCAGCGTCTCGGGCGTGCTGGTCACCCCGTTCGCCGGCGCCTATTGCGCCTCCAAGGCCGCTGTACATGCTTTGACCGATGCACTGCGTCTGGAGCTGGCGCCCTTCGCCATTGAGGTCATGGAAGTGCAACCCGGCGCCATCGCCTCGAGCTTCGGCGCCAACGCCAGCCGCGAAGCCGAACAACTGATCGACGAAGCATCGCCCTGGTGGCCGATCCGCGAGGGCATCCGCGCCCGCGCCAACGCCTCCCAGGACCACCCCACGCCCGTCACCCATTTCGCCCGCAACCTGCTGGCCGCCGTGCAGGAGCGCAAGCGCCCCACCCTGCTACGCTTGGGCAACGGCAGCCGCAGCATGCCGCTGATCGCCGCACTGGTGCCCAGGCGCCTGCTCGATGCCGTGCTGCAGAAGCGCTTCGGTTTGAACCGCAGCCTTTGACCCCATAACGAAGCGAACCACGCCATGCCCGACTCGATTCCTATGCACCGCCTGGCCTTGAGCGGCATAGTCGCGGCCGTGCTGCTCAACCTGCTGCTGCGCACCTTCGTCAAACTAGGAGGGGTGTTCACCACCTTGCTAATCGCCGCCGCCATCGCCGCAGTCATGGCCTTATGGTTCGCCTGGCGCCAGCGCCGCGCGCCCACGCCGAGCGAACGCTGGCGCTTGGTCGGGCTATATGGCGGTGGCTTGGCGGTTTTGTATAGCGGCCTACTGACGATGATGGCCCTGCAGGACAACCCCAGCCCCATGGGCCTGCTGATCTTCGCCCTGCATTACTTCAGCTATCCGTTCTTCGCCTGGCTGTTTTTCTCGCGGCGCTTTCACAAAGGCTCGCGGTAGGTTTTGCAGCTGATCGTTCCCACGTGGACGGTTCGACGCCTCGATGTGGGAACGATCAAAGTCACCCAATGGTAGCCCGGGTT
>CBIHQF010000540.1:0-3246 GCA_966211665.1 uncultured Pseudomonas sp.
CGGGATCAGGTGATAGTCGTGTACCCAGATCACATCGTCCGGACGCAGCAGGGGTTGCAACTGCTCGGCGAACATACGGTTGACCTGGCAGTAGCCCTCGTATTCTTCGCGGCGGTAACGCGACAAATCGATGCGGTAATGGAAGATCGGCCACAGCGTGGCATTGGCGAAGCCCCGGTAGTACATGTCGTAATGGCGCTTGGACAGGCCACGCGTCGCATAGGTGATGTTGCCGTGGGTTTCCTGCTGCAACTCGGCGGACCCGCTCACCTCGCCGTTCCAGCCGAACCAGATGCCGCCGCACGTGCGCAAGGCATCGTAGACCCCTATCGCCAAGCCGCCGGCCGCGGCCTTGCCCTCTTTGATCGGCGCGACACGGTTGGACACCACCACCAGTCGGCTCATCGGCTTTCTCCATAGTCATAGTCGCGGTTGTCGTTGAGTCCCAGGTCATGGCCCCGCATGGCCAGGACCGCGGCAAGCCAGGTGCCGACCGCACTGACCGAAGCCAAGCGTTTCTGCGCGGCGCTTTGCCCTTCCCCCACCTTGATGGAAAGCCCACCCATGGCGTTGACCGCGGCAAAGCCCGCCTCGTCGGTCAGGTCGTCACCGAGAAATACCGGTATGCGCTGGTTGAACGGCGGCTCCTGCATAAACCGTCGGATCACTTCGCCCTTGCTCGCCCCTTTGGGCTTGAGTTCGAACACGCACTTGCCGGGTTGCAGGGCCAACACATCCAGGTAGCGCGCGACGAATTCGTCGGCCAAGACGCGGGCGACCTCGGCCAGCTCCGGCGCCTGGCGAAAGTGCAGGGCGAAGGACACGCCTTTGCTTTCCAGCAGCAAAGCTGGATAAGGCGCGCAGGCCGCGGTGAGTTCGCGTTCTATCCGTTCGAGCTGGGCATGGTCGAGCGGCAACTGCTGGACCTCGCCTTGCGCGGTACGCCGCTCGACGCCATGCACGCCGGCACAAGGCAGGCGCAGTGGATCGAGGAATTCGTCGAGCTGGGCCAGCGGCCGACCGGAAATGACCGCCACCGGACAGTGTGCGGCGAGCCGATCGAGCGACGCATGCAGCGCACCGGAAATGAACACCAATTCCGGCCTGGGCTGGATCTCAGCCAAGGTCCCATCGAAGTCGAAAAAAAACGCATAACGATCGAGGTCCAACAGCGGGCTTGGGTAATGTTCGTTCATGCTGCGTAGGACTCGCGGATATTCGCTGGTGTTCCTACTAAATTGCGCAGTGAATGCCGGGTTGCGGTAGCGAACACCGGGCTATGTCGAGCTATCGTCCGCCGCGCTTATCGTCGCGGCTGAATTATTGCGCCCCCGCGCCGGTCACACGCGATAACGGCGAGATTCAGGAGGTAGCCATGAGCGAGCAAAAAACCGACCGGCAAAAACCCTATGTGCCACAGGAAATCGATGACATCGAAGACCGCATGGGCGCCGTCCATCCACTCGACTTCGACAAGGATGAAGATGCCCCCGAGGGCCGCGCCGGCGACCGCCAGGCGGGACGTGTCTATCCGCCCGAATCTGTGCGCGAAGCAGGTATGAGCGGCGGCGAAACGTTGGGCAGCGGCGAGCATGAGGATAGGGTGAGCGAAGACGACCTGAGCCCGGAAACCCTGTTCGACGAGAGCGGTGCTCGTGGCCCGGAGGAGGAATATCCCGAAGAATCGCTGGAAGGCCCTGCGGATGCCGAACTGACCACGGTGAACGCATCCGAAATCGGCGGCGGCTCGGGACTCGATGAGGCCGAGCTGGGCCGCATCGAACCGCTCGACGGCAAACCCTGGGATGGCGACGCGGATATGCACGATGAAGAGCTGGCCGGCGATGCCCCGCTCAACTCAGCCGCAGAACGCACCCGTGGCGCCAATGGCACGCCGGGAAAGAAAGGCCAGGGGTAGCCCGAATTTCATTCGGACTAGGAGGAGCGCTATAACGTAGCCGGATAAGCGCCAGCGCAATCCGGGAAATTCGCGGCCTGGACGATCGCTCCCGGATTGCGCCGAGGCTTATCCGGGCTACAGGGCTGCGTTGCTAGTCGAACAGCGGGCAGACCATGACCAACGCATCTTCCCGGCCGCCGACGCCGGGGTAGTAGTCGCGACGCCGGCCGACTTCGTTGAAGCCGAAACGCTCGTACAACCGATAAGCCCCTTGATTGCTCGCCCGCACTTCGAGGAAGCAGTCTTTCGCGCCTAGGCTGTGAGCCTGCCGCATCAGGTGCTCGAGCAATTTCAAGCCGAGGCCGCGGCCCTGGTTTTGCGCTTTCACGGTGATGTTCAGCAGGTGGGCTTCGTCGAGAATCACCTGGATCACACCATGACCGACCTGCTGCTGACCCTCGAACATCAACCAGCAGTGATAAGACTTCAGGCTGTCGCTGAAAATACCGCGCGTCCAGGGGTGGCTGAAGGCGGCGAATTCGATTTTCAGCACCTCGTCGAGATCCGCCTCGGTCATCGGGCGGAAGCTGATCGCGTCGCTCATTGCATGGACTCCAGCCAGCGTTGCCGCACCCGACGCATCGCCTGCCACAGCGGCGCCTTGCGTTCGGGCTCGTCCATCAACAACTCCAGGCCGGGCACCGCCCAGGCCGTCGGCAAGCCGTCGATCTGCAATTCGCGGTTATAAGCCTCGGCATCGGCTTCGCCGGCAAAGCGGATCGCCGGCAAGCCCACCAGCCACAAGCAGGTGCAAGGCTCCTGCTCTTCCAGACGGGCGCCGACGAAACTCTGCACATACTCCAGCGCGGCCTGCGGACCCTGGTCGATATTGCCGCGGGCGAGCAACGGCCAGCGCACCGGCTCGCCGATCAGTTGCGGGCTGTCCGGCAGGCCGGCGGCGCGCAGCAGATCCTTGAGCAGCAGATAGGCCGGGTCGCGGCCTTGCAAGGGCTCGCCGGTGGGCAACTCGACCAGCACCGCACAGGCGCCGGCACGCAGCAGTTGCAAGGCGAAACGCGGCGGCGGCGCGGAAACCTTGGCCGGCGCCGCGACATCCACCGGCTCGGCAGTCTCGGCAGTCTCGGCGGGGCTGGCGGCGGGCGCCTGGCGGGACTGCGCGCCGGGACGCGGCACTTCGATCTTCGCGCGCGCGACCGGTGCGGCCTCGACTGCGACCGGTGCCTGTTCCACCGGCGTGTCTGTGGGGGCCGGTTTGACCGTGGCCGACTCGACTGGCGCAGGCGCAGCCTGCAACAGCTCGGGCCGCGACGGCGCGGCAAATGGCA
>CBIHQF010000541.1:0-3240 GCA_966211665.1 uncultured Pseudomonas sp.
TCAACGAGATCGAAGGCATCTCCCGCGTCACCTACGACGTGTCGAGCAAGCCGCCTGCCACCATCGAGTGGGAGTGATACGACCGATAAGGGCAGCGAAAGCTGCCCTTATCGTTTCTACTGCGGCATCCTGTCCGCTTTTCGGGGTCGTCAGTCCCGTTGTTTAAATGAGAAGATATTGCAATTGATGACCCGGGGGAAAGCCGGGTCGATGTCTTCCCGGATTGCGTCCGGACCACGGGAATCTCTATGTCCTTTACCCGCAGGCAAATCCTGATCGGTTTGACCGGGCTTGGCGTTGCCGGCCTTGGCGCCGGCGGCGTGCGCTACTGGCTGGGTCGCCCGGAAAATGTGGCAACCCATGACTATGAGCTGATTGCCGCGCCGCTCGACTTGCAGCTGGTGCCTGGGCACACCACGCCGGCCTGGGCCTATGGCGGTCAGGCGCCGGGTGTGGAGTTGCGCTGCCGCCAGGGCGAGCGTTTGCGGGTGCGCTTTATCAATAAGCTGGATGTACCGACCACCATCCATTGGCATGGCATCCGCCTGCCGTTGGCGATGGATGGCGTGCCCTATGTCTCGCAGGCCCCAGTGCTGCCAGGGGAGTATTTCGACTACGACTTCATCACCCCGGATGCCGGCAGCTTCTGGTATCACCCGCACACCGCCAGCAGCGAGCAGTTGGGGCGTGGGCTGGTCGGTGCGTTGATCGTCGAGGAACGCAAGCCGAGCGGTTTCGCTCACGAACGCACCTTGAACCTGAAAAGCTGGCATGTCGATGCGCAAGGCACCTTTACCGATTTCAGCGTGCCCCGCGAGGCGGCGCGGGGCGGTACACCGGGGCGCCTGAGCACGGTCAACGGCCAGCATGCGCCGACCCTGGAGCTGCCGGCCGGGCAGGTGGTGCGCCTGCGTATTTTGAACTTGGACAATACCCTGACTTATCGGCTCAACCTGCCGGACGTCGAGGCGCGCATCTATGCGCTGGACGGCAATCCTATCGAGCCGCGCCCGCTGGGCAAGGAATACTGGCTGGGGCCGGGGATGCGCATCGAGCTGGGCCTCAAGGTGCCGGCCGCCGGGGTGGAATTGCCGCTGCGTAACGGTCCGCTGCGGCTGGCGACTTTGCGCTCGGCCGCCAGCAGCGAAGTGGCAGGGCAATGGCCGCCGGCACTGCCTGCCAATCCGATCGCCGAGCCCGATCTGGCCGCCGCCGAAACCTTGAGCTTCAACTTCGAATGGGCCGGGGCCTTGTCGGTGGGGGTGGCGCGAGGCGCCAGCCATACCTTCTGGCAGATCAACGGTCAGGCCTGGGATATCGATGACAAAACCTGCGCCGACCGGCCTATTGCGCGGCTGCAGCTGGGCAAGAGTTATATCTTCGAGCTGCGCAACCTTAGCCAGTACCAGCACCCGATTCACCTGCACGGCATGACCTTCAAGGTGCTGGATTCCAACCGCAAGAAGATCATTCCCTATTTCACCGACACCTATCTGCTGGGCAAGAACGAGCGTGCCCGCGTGGCGCTGGTCGCCGATAATCCGGGAGTGTGGATGTTCCATTGCCATGTCATCGACCATATGGAAACCGGCCTGATGGCTTCTATCGAGGTGGTCTGAGCAGCGGCAAGCTGCAAGCCAGAAGCCAGAAGCCAGAAGCCAGAAGCCAGAAGCCAGAAGCGGCAAGAGGGGCTTTGCGGCAGTCTGGGAGGCTTGAGCTGGGTGTAGGGTGGATGTCGTTGTTTACATCCACCGTTTTTTTGGTGGAAAACGCTTCGCGGTTTTCCACCCTACGGGTTCAGTTTATGAAAAGAGCACAGATTATCGATCGTTCGCGTGACCAGCATTTTATGCGCGAGGCCTTGGCCCTGGCTGCCCAAGGCGCAGTGCTCGGCGAGGTGCCGGTCGGCGCCGTGCTGGTGCAGGATGGTGCGATCGTCGGTGCCGGCTTCAACTGTCCGATCTCCAGCCATGACCCCAGCGCCCATGCGGAAATGGTCGCGATTCGCGCGGCGGCCCGCGCCGTCGACAATTACCGGCTACCCGGCAGCACCTTGTACGTGACCCTGGAGCCGTGCAGCATGTGCGCCGGGCTGATCGTGCATGCGCGGGTGCAGCGGGTGGTCTACGGCGCGACCGAACCCAAGGCCGGGGTGGCGGTGAGCCGCGGCGATTTTTTCAATCAGGCGTTCCTCAATCACCGGGTGTTGATCGAGGGTGGGGTATTGGCCGAGGAGTGCGGGGCGGTGCTGAGCGCGTTTTTCAAGGCGCGGCGCGAGCAACGCTAGCAGGTCGTTGGCCTGCTAGCAGGCGGTTGAAGAGCCAGGCCGCATGCTGCGATGCCTTGTAGGAGGGGGCGGGCGGCGTTCCGTGACCTCAGGGCGAGCTTTTCGCTGTATCCGCCAACGATGAACAGGCAGCCCTGTGGGTGCATTTTCGCCGCGGGGGCGCGCCTCCTACGATCTGCAGCCCGGAGTTACAGCGGCGGCAGATCGTCCTGCGGCGGGGTTTTATTCACGCCTGGTACATGCAGGTTGTTCACCGTCACTTGAGAGCCTTCCAGTTGGGGTTGGGTCACCCAGGTGAGGATGTCGTAATAGCGGCGGATGTTGCGCACGAAATGCACCGGCTCGCCGCCCCGGGCGTAGCCGTAGCGGGTCTTGCTGTACCACTGCTTTTGCGACAGGCGCGGCAGGATTTTCTGTACGTCCAGCCATTTGTTCGGGTCCAGGCCTTCGGCCTCGGTGAGCTTGCGCGCGTCTTCCAGGTGGCCGCCGCCGACGTTGTAGGCGGCCAGGGCGAACCAGGTACGGTCCGGTTCCTGGATGCTATCGGGCAGTTGGCTCTTCACTTGGGCGATGTATTTGGCGCCGCCGGCAATGCTTTGCTTGGGGTCGAGCCGGTCGGACACGCCCATGGCTTGCGCCGTGCGCAGTGTCAGCATCATCAAGCCGCGTACTCCGGTTTTCGAGGTGGCGGTGGGTTGCCAAAGCGACTCCTGATAGCCCATGGCGGCCAATAGACGCCAGTCGACGCCCTCTTTTTGCGCCGCCAGGCGGAAATCCTTCTCGTAGCGCGGCAAGCGCTGCTGCAGATGTTTGGCGAAGGTATAGGCGCCGACATAACCGAGCACATCGACATGGCCGTAATAGCGTTTTTTCAGACGCTCCAGGCTGCCGTTTTCGTGAGCGCGGTTAATAAAGGTGTTGATCTCGTCGAGCAGGCTGGTGTCTTCGCCGGG
>CBIHQF010000542.1:0-3234 GCA_966211665.1 uncultured Pseudomonas sp.
AGAAGGTCAGGATGTCCTGCTTCTGACGCACTTCGATGTTATGGATGGGGATATGTTGTTGCCGCGCTGCGTGCAGGGATTTGCTGTGTTTGTCGAAGGCGCTGTTGGGGATGAACACCGAATAGCAGATGCCGAAAACCAGCCAGCAAAAGAATATGCCGCCCAGCCAATATTTCTCCGCAGTTGCGCTTTTTGCTTGCATCGAGAGCATCCATTCAATTGTTTACCCGCGGCTTGGCCGGCTCACGCATCAGTCAACGCGGCGACAAAGCAGCATCCGGCGGCTACTTTAGCCGATTCGTAATATTCGCCCCAGTGCGGGTATCTCGATCGGTCGTGTCGCACTGCAACAGCGTTATTGCCAGTGAGTGCGACCGCGACCCTGGGTCTTGGCCTGATACAGGCGCAGGTCGGCCTGGTGCAGCAGGCTTTCCAAATCCTCCGGCGCGCCGTGATAGACCCCGGCGCTGAAGGACAGCGGCGGCGCGCCGACGGCGTATCTCAAACTGGCGCAGTGTTCGCGCAGTTGGTCGAGCGCCTTTCCCAGGGTCGCGCCGTCCTGGCTACTGATCATGGCGAACTCCTCGCCGCCCAAGCGGCCGATCAAGGCGTGGGGGAATTGGCTGGTAAAGGCTTTGGCGAACGCGATCAGCGCGGCGTCGCCGGTGGCGTGGCTGTGCTCGTCGTTGATCCGTTTGAAGAAATCCAGGTCGAGCATCGCCACGCTGAGGTGGGTACCGCTGCGCTGCGCCTGTTCGAACAATTGCTGGCCATGCTCGTGGAAGGCGCGACGATTGCGCAGGCCGGTGAGCGCGTCGTACTGCGCGGCCTGTTTCAGCGCGCGCATCAGGTCGCGGCGTTCCAGGGTCGACATCACCCGGCAGTTGAGTTCTTCCGGGCAGAAGGGTTTGCGCAGGAAGTCGTCGGCGCCGTGCTTGATGAACTTGGCGCTGAGCGAACCTTTGGCGTCGGCGGACAGGCCGATGATGATCAGCTCGTTGCGCTTCATCTGCTGGCGCAGCAGCTTGACCAGCTCGAAGCCGCTGATGCCCGGCATGCTGTGGTCGACCACGAACAGGTCGATGTCCGGCTGTTCGTTGAGAATGCGCAGGGCGTCGTCGCCGTCGCCGGCTTCGATGATCTGGTAGCGGTGCGGGGTGAGGATATGGCGAATGTAATGGCGGGTGGCTTCCGAGTCCTCGGCGACCAGGATCTTCACCTGGCTGTTGCTTTCCAGGCGATGGATCAGGCGGAAGGCGTATTCGTAGGAGTGCTGGTTGTCCTTCAGCACATAGTCGACCACGCCCTTGAGCAGCAACTCGTCGCGGCGCTGCTCGTTGTAGGAGCCGCTGAGGACGATGCACGGCAGGCGGTAGCGCATCACCAGGTCGACGCTCTCGCCGTTCGGCGCGTCGGGCAGGTGCAGGTCGACGATGGCGGCGAAGAACAATTCGGCGGAGGTTTCCAGCATCACCTCCGCTTCCGCCAGGGAGGCGCAGAATACCGGCTGCAGGCCGGTTTCCTGGCGGAACAGGTGTTCGAGAATCTTCAGCACCATGGGGCTGTCTTCGATAACCAGAATATTGCGCACGGGAGGTTCCTCTGCCTCGGGCCGCCTCCTGGCTGCCAGCCTGTTCATTGCCATCAACGACCTGCTATCGCAATTACAACTATAGGGCACGCACGCGCAGCGAGCGCCCCTTGATCTTGCCTTCGGTCAAGCGCTTGAGGGCGATCTTGGCCAGGCTGCGCTCCACGGCGACGAACGCTTGGAAGTCGAAAATGGCGATCTTACCGACCTTGTCGCCGGGAATCCCGGCGTCGCCGGTCAGGGCGCCGAGGATATCGCCGGGGCGCAGTTTATCCTTGCGCCCGGCAGCGATGCACAGGGTGATCATCGGCGGTTGCAGCGGCTCGCCGGCCTTGGCCTTGAGGCTGTTCAGCGGGTGCCAGTTCAGCGGGCTTTTCTGCAGCGCTTCGATGGCCTGGGCGCGGTGCGCTTCTGGTGGCGCGACCAGGCTCATGGCCATGCCTTTTTCGCCAGCGCGACCGGTGCGGCCGACACGATGGATATGGATTTCCGAATCGCGCGCCAGCTCGACGTTGATCACCATGTCCAGGCCATCGATATCCAGGCCGCGGGCGGCGACATCGGTGGCGACCAGTACCGACAGGCTGCGGTTGGCGAACATCGCCAGCACCTGATCGCGGTCGCGCTGCTCCAGGTCGCCGTTCAGCGATGCGGCGGAAATGCCATTGGCGCTCAGGTGGTCGACCAGCTCCTGGCATTGCTGTTTGGTGAAGCAGAAGGCCACGCAGGACTGTGGGCGGAAGCTGGCGAGCAGCTTGACCACGGCATCCATGCGCTCCTCGGGAGAGATTTCGTAGAAGCGCTGCTCGATCTGCGCATCGTCGTGCAGGGCCTCGGCCTTGACCTGTTGCGGGTTGCGCATGAAGGCCGCGGACAGCTGCTTGATGCTCGCCGGGTAGGTGGCGGAGAACAGCAGGGTCTGCCGCTTGCTCGGGGTCTGGCCGATAATCTCGGCGATGCTGTCGTAGAAGCCCATGTCGAGCATGCGGTCGGCTTCGTCGAGCACCAGGGTGTTGAGGCCGTCGAGCTTCAGCGTGCCCTTGGCCAGGTGCTGCTGGATGCGCCCCGGGGTGCCGACGATGATTTGCGCGCCATGCTCCAGCGAGCCGATCTGCGGGCCGAAGGGCACGCCGCCGCACAACGTCAGCACCTTGATATTGTCGGCGCCGCGGGCCAGGCGGCGGATTTCCTTGGCGACCTGGTCGGCCAGCTCGCGGGTCGGGCACAGCACCAGGGCCTGGCAACCGAAGTAACGCGGGTTGAGCGGGTTGAGCAGGCCGACGCCGAAGGCCGCGGTCTTGCCGCTGCCGGTCTTGGCCTGGGCGATCAGATCCATGCCCTTGAGTATCACCGGCAGGCTCTGCGCCTGGATCGGCGTCATCTCGGTATAACCGAGGGACTCCAGGTTGGCCAGCATGGCGGCGGAAAGCGGCAGCGAAGCGAAAGCGGTGTTGGTCACGGTACAGGCCTGATAAGCGAAATGGCGCGCAGTGTAGCAGGCGCGTGGCCAGCAGAGGCGTCGGCGCGACCGGGCGCTTGTGGGCTGGCGCTGAGCGTAGAACCGTAGAACTATTCGTAAGGCCGTGACTTCGTAGGGTGGATGACGCTTCACCCATCCACCAACTGCGATGGTGGATGAAAAA
>CBIHQF010000543.1:0-3231 GCA_966211665.1 uncultured Pseudomonas sp.
GCGAAATCCTCTACCGCACGCGCCTGTCCGAGGACATGTTCAACGGCCTGTCGCCCTGGCTGCGCGGTCTTCCGGGGCGCCTGCTGCACGTCAACGTGGTGGGCTGCGGCATCTTCGCCGCGGTCAGCGGTTCGTCCGCGGCGACGGCGGCGACCATCGGCCGCATTTCCCTGCCCGAGTTGAAAGCGCGCGGTTATCCAGAGAGCATCGCCATCGGCTCCTTGGCCGGCGCCGGTACCCTGGGGCTGCTGATCCCGCCTTCGATCATGATGATCGTCTACGGTGTGGCGGCGCAGGTGTCGATCTCGCGCCTGTTCATCGCCGGGGTTCTGCCGGGCTTGATGCTGCTGCTGATCTTCAGCGGTTTTCTGATGATCTGGTCATTGCTCAACCGCAAGCAGATGCCGGATGACAACGAAACCCTGACGCTCATGGAAAAACTGCGGCGCGGCAAGTTGCTGATCCCGGTGGTCACGCTGATAGTCGCGGTGATCGGCTCGATCTATGCAGGTTTCGCCACGGCGACCGAAGCCGCCGCGGTCGGGGTGGTCGGCGCGCTGCTGATCGCCTGGTACTCCGGTTCGCTGAACCGCGAAACCTTCATGGCCAGCCTGATGGGCGCGGTCTGCACTTCGTGCATGATCTTCTTCATCCTGCTCGGCGCGGCCTACCTGACCTCGGCCATGAGCTTCACCGGGCTGCCGTCGGCGCTGGCCGACTGGATCATCGCCAAGCAGCTTTCGCCCTATGTCCTGCTGCTGGCGCTGACGGCGTTCTTCATCATCCTGGGCTGCTTCCTCGACGGTATCTCGATCATCCTGCTGACCACCGCGGTGGTGCTGCCGGCGGTGCAGGCGGCGGGCATCGACCTGTTGTGGTTCGGCATCTTCGTCATCCTGGTGGTGGAGATGGCGCAGATCACGCCGCCGGTGGGCTTCAACCTGTTCGTGGTACAGAACCTGACTGGCCATGACATGTGGAAGGTGGCCAAGGCCAGCTTCCCGTTCTTCCTGTTGCTGGTGCTGGCGGCGATCCTGATCACGGTGTTTCCGCAGATCGTGCTGGGGCTGCCGCAGGCGATGCGCGGGGCCTAGTCTCTATCGTCCTGCCCCGCTTTTGGCGGGTGGGGCAGGCGATTACATCCATATGCAGGCATAGCCAGGCGGGCAATCCGCGAGTTTTTTCCGGCGAAGTATCTGTGGTGAAAGAAAATGTCGCAGCATCGCAAGCGCTTGGCTGTGTTCCCTCGTTAAGCTCGTTCGATAAATGTGACCAGCGAGTCGCTGGTGTCGCCACACTCAAGAGGCGGGTTCCAAACATGCAATCCTGGCCTCCTGGACTAACGTTGAACCATTAACGGCGTCGCCAGTCGCGACCGCCCTAGTCGAATCCCAAGCCAACCGGAGCATAAAAAACATGGCGTTCTTTACGGCGGCCAGCAAAGCCGACTTTCAGCATCATCTGCAAGCGGCTCTGGCGCAGCACGTCAGTGAACAAGTACTGCCACAAATCACCCTATTCGCCGAGCAATTCTTCGGCATCATCGCGGTCGACGAACTGACCCAGCGCAGGCTGTCCGACCTGGTCGGTTGCACGCTGTCGTCCTGGCGCTTGCTCGAGCGCTTCGAGCAGAGCAAGGCGCAAGTCCGGGTGTTCAACCCCGATTACGAAAAGCACGGTTGGCAGTCCACCCATACCGCCGTGGAAATCCTCCACAGCGACACTCCGTTTCTGGTCGACTCGGTGCGCATGGAGCTGAACCGCCGCGGTTACAGCATCCACACCTTGCAGAACAGCGTGTTCAGCGTACGTCGCGACAAGAAGGGCACGCTGCTGGAAGTGCTACCCAAGGGCACCCAAGGCAAGGACGTGCAGCAAGAAGCGCTGATGTTCCTGGAGATCGACCGTTGCGCCAGCGCCGGCGAAATGAAGACGCTGGAAAAAGCCCTGCATGAAGTCTTCGCCGAAGTACGGCAGAGCGTCGCCGACTTCCAGCCGATGAAGGCCAAGGCCGAGGAACTGCTCGCCTGGTTGGGCAAGGCCAAGCCGGGCAAGGCCGGGTTGAATGTCGAAAGCGCCGAGCTGGAAGAAATCAAAGTATTCATGAAATGGTTGCTGGACGACCACTTCACCTTCCTCGGCTACGAAGAGTTCACCGTGACCGACGCCGCCGACGGCGGCGCCATCGTTTACGACGAAAGCTCCCTGCTGGGTCTGTCCAAGCGCCTGCGCGCCGGGCTCAGCCGCGACGACTTGCATATCGAGCCGGAAGCCCTTAGCTACCTGCGCGAGCCGCTGTTGCTGTCGTTCGCCAAGGCCGCCGTGCCGAGCCGCGTGCACCGCCCGGCCTATCCGGATTTCGTCTCCATTCGCGAACTCGACAGCAAGGGCCGGGTGGTCAAGGAGTGCCGCTTCATGGGCCTGTACACCTCCGCGGTGTATGCCGAAAGCGTGTGGAACATCCCCTATATCCGCCGCAAGATCGCGGTGATCGAGCAGCGTGCCGGCTTCGACAGCAAGGCGCATCTGGGCAAGGAACTGGCCCAGGTCCTCGAAGTGCTGCCGCGCGACGACCTGTTTCAGACCCCGGTCGACGACCTCTACGATACCGCCATGGCCATCGTGCAGATCCAGGAACGCAACAAGATCCGCGTGTTCCTGCGCCGCGATCCCTACGGGCGTTTCTGCTACTGCCTGGTCTATGTGCCGCGCGACGTCTATTCCACCGAGACCCGGCTGAAGATCCAGCAGGTATTGATGGAGCGTTTGCAGGCCATCGATTGCGAGTTCTGGACCTTCTTCTCCGAGTCCGTATTGGCGCGGGTGCAGTTCATCCTGCGCGTCGACCCGAAGAACAAGACCCAGATCAACACCGCGCACCTGGAAAAAGAAGTGATCCAGGCCTGCCGTTCGTGGAAGGACGACTATGCCGGCTTGATCGTCGAAACCTTCGGCGAGGCCCAGGGCACCAACGTGCTGGCGGATTTCCCGGGCGGCTTCCCGGCCGGCTATCGCGAGCGTTTCGCTCCGCATTCGGCGGTGGTGGACATGCAGCATTTGCTCAGCCTGAGCGCCACGCGCCCGCTGGTGATGAGCTTCTACCAGCCGCTGACCCAGGACGGCCAGCAACTGCACTGCAAGCTCTACCATGCCGATACGCCGCTACCGCTGTCCGATGTGCTGCCGATTCTGGAGAACCTCGGTCTGCGCGTGCTCGGCGAATTCCCCTAC
>CBIHQF010000544.1:0-3209 GCA_966211665.1 uncultured Pseudomonas sp.
CTGCGCGCCTCGATCACCGGCGAGATCGTCATGGACAACGTGTTCTGCCCGGAAGAAAACGCCTTCCCCGAGGTGCGCGGCCTGAAAGGTCCGTTCACCTGTCTCAACTCCGCGCGTTACGGCATCAGCTGGGGCGCCCTGGGCGCCGCCGAATTCTGCTGGCACACGGCGCGCCAATACACCCTGGACCGCAAGCAGTTCGGCCGCCCGCTGGCCGCCAACCAGTTGATCCAGAAGAAGCTCGCCGATATGCAGACCGAGATCACCCTGGCCCTGCAAGGTTGCCTGCGCCTCGGCCGGATGAAGGACGAGGGCAGCGCAGCGGTGGAAATCACCTCGATCATGAAGCGCAACAGCTGCGGCAAATCCCTGGAGATCGCCCGCATGGCCCGCGACATGCTCGGCGGCAACGGCATCAGCGACGAGTTCGGCGTGGCCCGCCACCTTGTCAACCTGGAAGTGGTCAACACCTATGAAGGCACCCACGATGTGCATGCGCTGATCCTCGGCCGCGCCCAGACCGGGATTCAGGCGTTTTTCTAAACAGCAGCTCCAAGCTGCAAGCCTCAAGCTGCAAGTAACGGCAGCTCGGCTTGCGGCTTACCGCTTGCAGCTCCTCGAAGAGGTTTCCATGCCCGGCGCCTTGTCCCATCTGCGTGTTCTCGATCTTTCCCGCGTGCTCGCCGGGCCCTGGGCCGGGCAGATTCTGGCCGACCTCGGCGCCGAGGTGATCAAGATCGAGCGCCCCGGCGTCGGCGACGACACCCGTCATTGGGGGCCGCCGTTCGCGCACAACGTCGCCGGCGAAAGCACCGGCGAGGCGGCCTACTACCTGTCCGCCAACCGCAACAAGCAATCGCTCACCGTGGATTTCACCCAGGCCGAAGGCCAGCGCATCGTCCGCGAACTGGCGGCCAAGGCCGATATCCTGATCGAGAATTTCAAGGTCGGCGGTCTGGCCGTCTATGGCCTCGATTACGCCGCGCTTAAAGAACTGAACCCGAAGCTGATCTACTGCTCGATCACCGGCTTCGGTCAGAACGGCCCCTATGCTAAACGGGCCGGCTACGACTTCATGATCCAGGGCCTCGGCGGGCTGATGAGCCTGACCGGGCGCGCCGAAGGCGAGGAGGGCGCCGGGCCGGTGAAGGTCGGCGTGGCGCTGACCGATATCCTCACCGGCCTGTATTCCACCGCGGCGATCCTCGCCGCCCTGGCCAGTCGCGAGCAGACCGGCGCCGGTCAGCATATCGACATGGCGCTGCTCGACGTGCAGGTCGCCTGCCTGGCCAACCAGGCGATGAACTACCTGACCACGGGTACCGCGCCCAAACGCCTGGGCAACGCCCACCCGAATATCGTGCCCTATCAGGACTTCCCCACGGCCGACGGCGACTTCATTCTCACGGTCGGCAACGACAGCCAGTTCCGCAAGTTTTGCGAGGTCGCCGGTCTTACGGCTTTGGCCGACGATCCGCGTTTTTCCACCAATCAGGCGCGGGTCGCCCACCGTGGCGAGCTGATCCCGTTGATTCGTCAGGCCACGGTGTTCAAAACCACCGCCGAATGGATCGCCGCCCTGGAACGGGCCGGCGTGCCCTGCGGGCCGATCAACGACCTGGCCCAGGTGTTCGCCGACCCCCAGGTGCGGGCCCGCGGTTTACGTTTCGAGCTGCCGCATGCCCTGGCCGGCAGCGTGCCGCAAGTCGCCAGCCCGATCCGCCTGTCCGCCACGCCGATCCAACACCGCAACGCCCCGCCCTTGCTCGGCGAGCACACCGAGCAGGTGCTGCAGCAGTGGCTGGACATGAGCGCCGAGCAGATCGCCGGCTTGCGCGCGGCGGGGGTGCTGTAGAGAGCCGGCTTTCCGGTGCGCCGGCAGATGGGCAATCACTCGCTCCAACTCGGCGTATTCAGGAGTTCCATTCCATATGGCGCGGTCCTGTTCAGGCTCGATCGAAGAGCCAGCAGAAAATAGCGGGCGCTCTGAGTGATGCTGCGATGCGAGGCAGTGAGCGCATACAGGGTGGTGGGAGCTGGCGTATCTTCCGGGCAGGCCAAGGTAAGGGCGCCGCGGGCCAGTTCGTCACGGCAGGCATGGAGTGGAAGGCATGCCAGGCCTATCCCCGATTTCGCTGCTTCGCGTACCGCCATCAGGCTATCGGCGCAGAGTGCCGGGCTCTGTAGATCTCGCTGCCAGCCGTCCATTTGCCAGCTCTGTGGCGTCGGGCAACCGCTGGTCAATAACGCATCGTCGTCAAGTTGCGCTGTGCTTTTCGGGTTGCCCAACTGCGCCAGCAGAGCTGCCGTGCCAACGATTACATTGCGTAGCCGCGCCAGAGGGCGCGCGACGATTTCGCCGCTGTCCAGCGGTGCGCTGCCCAGGCTCAGCGAGAGATCCAGGCGCTGCGCGCGCAGGTCGAGCTGCGCATCCGCCTGCACCAGCGCATAAGTCACCTGTGGGTAGCTCCGACGGAAGTCCCGCTGTCGCTCAAGTAGCCAATCGAGCAGGATGCCAGGCGCCGCCATGCGAATTAGTCCGCTTGGACCGCCGAGCGCCTCTTGAGCGCTGTGTGTCGCCGCTTCTGCCGCAGCCATCATGTTCAGCGCATGCCGATAGATCTGCTCACCGATAGTGGTCAAGGTGAATTGACGGCTGGTGCGATTGAGCAGTTGCACACCGAGCTTTTGCTCTAAATGCATGATCCGTCGGCTAAGACTGGATTTGGCTGTGCCAATCTTGTCCGCCGCCGCGGAAAAGCTGCCGGCTTCGACCACGCAGGTGAACCAGTACAGATCACTCAATAAGTTGCCCTGGATCATCGATTGCTGCCCTGCCGGTGGAATGTTGTGTTGCTGTGGGTGCAACGGCAACGGGTATTTGTCGGTGTGAACTTTGCGCTATCTTACGTGCCCGTTTTGCTTTAGGGCTTTTGCCGGAGCGGATCACGGCTTTGCTTGCCGGATTCGTGCGTGATGTCACGGTGCAATCGGCAACGGCATCATGAAATGGAGGCGGTGCAAGCATGTTGGATGAGGGCAGGGCGGCCGAGCACATGCCGCACATTCTGGTTATCGATGACTCCCCCGAGGACATCCGCTCGCTGTTGCTCATCCTGCGTGCGCAACCTTGGCGGCTGTCCGTCGCCAGCGATCCGCGGCAGGGCTATCAGCGCGCCTTGGCGCTGCGCCCGGATCTGATCGTGCTG
>CBIHQF010000545.1:0-3191 GCA_966211665.1 uncultured Pseudomonas sp.
TAGGGTCTGTTGCCGTTTCAGCGCAACCCGTAGGGCCGGGCCGGCGCGGTCGCGATGAAACGGCAACAGACCCTAGAGATCGTTGGATGCTTATATCAGCATAAGGTTCGTGCAGGCGGGTTACGGCTTACTGGATTCCACGGCACCTGGGGTACACGCGGGCGTCTACTGGGTGAACTGCGCGGGCGCCGCGGGTATACTCGCGGGCTTACTTAACGAGGGCTCGGAGTGCGCTGGCAAGCGTGCCCGGCCCGGTGCTGATTCGCGGAGTGTCTCGCCAATGTCCGGCAATACCTACGGCAAGTTGTTCACCGTCACCACGGCCGGCGAAAGCCACGGCCCGGCCCTGGTCGCCATCGTCGACGGTTGCCCGCCTGGGCTGGAATTGTCGTTGGAAGACATGCAACGCGACCTCGACCGGCGTAAGCCGGGCACCAGTCGGCACACCACCCAGCGTCAGGAAGACGATGTGGTGGAAATTCTCGCCGGGGTCTTCGAAGGCAAGACCACCGGATGCTCGATCGGCCTGCTGATCCGCAATACCGATCAGAAATCCAAGGACTATTCGGCGATCAAGGATTCGTTCCGTCCGGCCCACGCCGATTACAGCTACCACCATAAATACGGTATTCGCGATTACCGTGGCGGCGGCCGCAGCTCGGCTCGCGAGACCGCCATGCGCGTGGCCGCCGGCGCCATCGCGAAGAAATACCTGGCCACCCAGGGCATCGTGGTGCGCGGCTATATGAGCCAACTCGGGCCTATCGAGATTCCGTTCAAGAGCTGGGACAGCGTCGAGCAGAACGCCTTTTTCAGCCCCGATCCGGACAAGGTGCCCGAGCTGGAAGCCTATATGGACCAGCTGCGCCGCGATCAGGACTCGGTCGGGGCGAAGATCACCGTGGTCGCCGAAGGGGTGATGCCGGGGCTGGGCGAGCCGATCTTCGACCGCCTGGATGCCGAGCTGGCCCATGCGCTGATGAGCATCAACGCGGTCAAGGGGGTGGAGATCGGCGCCGGTTTCGCCTCGGTGGCCCAGCGCGGTACCGAACACCGCGACGAGATGACGCCCGAGGGCTTTCTCTCGAACAATGCCGGCGGCATCCTCGGCGGGATTTCATCCGGCCAGCCGATCGTCGCCCACCTGGCGCTCAAGCCGACTTCCAGCATCACCACGCCGGGCCGCTCGATCGATATCCACGGCCAGCCGCTGGACATCATCACCAAGGGCCGTCACGACCCTTGCGTCGGCATCCGCGCCACGCCCATCGCCGAGGCGATGATGGCCATCGTGCTGATGGACCACCTGTTGCGTCACCGCGCGCAGAATGCTGAGGTGCGGGTCGCTACGCCGGTGGGGCCTCGTCTTTGCGGGCTGTTGTGGGGGGTGCGCGCGCCGCCACCAACGGTGCTTGTTGGGGGGTAGGGCGGCGCCCAACCCGGGCTACGGTCAGGCCATGAGCGACGCCTTGCCTTATTGGCGCCTGTCCGGTTTCTATTTCTTCTACTTTTCGCTGCTCGGCGCCACGGCGCCGTTTCTGGCGCTGTACTTCGACCATTTGGGTTTTTCCGCGGCGCGCATCGGCGAATTGGTCGCGATTCCCATGCTGATGCGCTGCGTCGCGCCGAATATCTGGGGCTGGCTGGGCGACACCACTGGCAGGCGCCTGGCGATCGTGCGTTTCGGCGCGTTCTGCACCCTGGTGTGTTTCGCCGGCATCTTTATCAGCAAGAGCTACGCCTGGCTGGCGTTGATCATGGCTTCGCACGCGTTCTTTTGGCATGCGGTGCTGCCGCAGTTCGAGGTGATCACCCTGGCGCATTTGCGCGAGCAGGCTGCGCGCTACAGCCAGATCCGCCTGTGGGGCAGCATCGGCTTCATAGTCGCGGTGGTGGGCTTGGGCAAGCTGTTCGATTCGCTGAGCTTGGCCGCCTACCCCTGGGCGTTGGTGCTGATCATGGCCGGCATCGTCCTGAGCAGTTGCTGGGTGCCCAACGCCCAGCCGCAACTGCGCCCGAACACCCTGGGCGAGGGCGGCTTTATCCAGCAATTGCGCCGGCCGGGGATTCTCGCTTTTTATCTCAGCGTCGGCTTGATGCAGCTGAGCAACGGACCCTACTACACCTTTCTCAGTCTGCACCTGGAAAGCCTCGGCTACTCGCGCGGCTTGATCGGCCAGTTATGGGCGCTCGGCGTGCTGGCGGAAATCGTGCTGTTCATGGTGATGGCCAAGCTATTGGCGCGTTATTCGCTGCGCAGCGTGTTATTGGCGAGCTTTCTTATCACTGCGGTGCGTTGGCTGCTGCTGGGTAACCTGGCCCATCATCTGCCGGTGCTGCTGTTCGCCCAGTTGATGCACGCGGCGACTTTCGGCAGTTTCCATGCGGCGGCGATTCATTTCGTGCAGCGCAGCTTCGCCGACCGCCAGCAAGGCCAGGGCCAGGCGCTGTACGCCGCGTTGGCCGGGGTCGGCGGCGCCTTGGGCGCGCTCTATTCGGGCTACAGTTGGAATACCCTGGGCCCGGCCTGGACCTTTGCCATCGCTAGCCTGGTGGTCTTAACGGCCGCATTTATCACCTTCGCCTATATACGCGACGAGCGGCCTGCTAGCCCATCCATAACCCCGACCAAACGAGAATCCTGAGTATGAGCAGCTTGAGCGTTTACCACCAGACTTCTGCCAACCTGCCGAACAAGGTATTGACCCATCTCGAAGACATCGCCAGCACCCTGGCCGAGTTCGGCGTACGCTTCGAGCGCTGGCAGGCGGCCGCGCCTTTGGCGCCCGACGCCGGCCAGGACGAACTGATCGGCGCCTATCGCACGCCACTCGATGGGCTGATGGCCGAGCGGGGATTAGCCCATGTCGAGGTCGTGCGCATGGACAACCGCCACCCGCAGCCGGCCGAGCTGCGCGCCGAGCGTCTCGCAGAACATAGCTACGACGAGGACGAGGTGCGTTTGTTCGTCGCCGGTCGTGGCCTGTTCAGCCTGCATATCGACGATTACGTATATGCGGTGCTGTGCGAGAAGAACGACCTGATCGCCATCCCGGCAGGGATGAAGCGCTGGTTCGATATGGGCGAGTATCCGCATTTCGTGGCGATTCGCCTGTTCAACGCGGCGCAAGCGACTGCGCACTTCACCGGCGACCCCATCGCCAGCGCATTTCCCGGGTTGGACGATTGAT
>CBIHQF010000546.1:0-3187 GCA_966211665.1 uncultured Pseudomonas sp.
CGATGATCAGTCGGGGACTATCGCCTCCTGAGAGGCTGTAGTCGAGATACAAGGGCGGGTGAAACCCGCCACAGCCCACGTATCGCACAAGCCCCGGCGGGTTGCACCCGCCCTACCTCTGCCCCGCTACAACTCCCCACGCAGCGCCTTCTCGAACAACCGGCTGTACTGCTCGGCGCTGAAGGCGATCGGATTGGTGCCGGCAGAGGGGTCGACTGCGGCCATTTGCCCGACCTGCTCGATGCGTTTGTCGTCGATACCGATCTCGCTGAGGCTGTGGGGAATGCCGACTTCGTTGCGCAGGTGCAGCACCCAGTCGAGCACGCCGACAAAACCGGGTTTGGCCAGGTTCAGGTAGCGCGCCAGTTTCTCCATCTGCGGCTCGATACTGGCGCGGTTGGCCGCCAGCACGAACGGCATCAGCACCGCGTTGAGAAGGCCATGGTGCGCGTCGTAGAGGGCGCCGAGCGGGTGCGCCAGTGCATGCATCGCGCCCAGGCCGCGTTGAAACGCGGTGGCGCCCATGCTCGACGCCACCAGCATCTGCAAGCGCGCCTCGACATCCGCGCCATGGCTGACCGCCCGCGGCAGGTACTGCTGGACCAGGCGCATGCCTTCCAGGGCGATGCCCTCGGCCATCGGGTGGAACAGCGGCGAGCAATAGGCTTCGAGGTTGTGCGACAGCGCGTCCATGCCAGTGGCGGCGGTGATTTTCGGCGGCAGCCCGACCGTCAGTTCCGGGTCGAGGATCACCAGCGCCGGCAGCATCCTGGCGTGGAACACGATGCGTTTGATATGCGCCTCGTCGTCGGTGATCACCGAGGCGCGGCCGACTTCCGAGCCGGTGCCGGCGGTGGTCGGCACCGCCACCACCGGCGCCATGCCGGCGACGTTGACGCGGTTGCAGTTGTCGCCGATGTCCTCGAAATCCCACAGCGGCCGGTCCTGGCCGACCATCAGGGCGATGGCTTTGCCGGCATCCAGCGCCGAACCGCCGCCGAAGGCGATCACCCCGTCATGCTTGCCGGCCTTGTACGCCGCCACCCCGTCCATCACGTTGGTTCCGGTCGGGTTGCCCTTGATGCCGTGGAACAGCCCGGCCTTCAGGCCGTCGTCGCGGCACTGCAGCAGCGCCCGGTCGATCAGCGGCAATGCCGCCAGGCCGGGGTCGGTGACCAGCAAGGGCGCGCGCATGCCCAGTTGCCGGCAGGCTTCGGGTAATTCGCGGATACGGCCGACGCCGACGCGCACCGCGGTCGGGTAATTCCAGTTCATCCGGTAGCGATTCAGGTCCATGGCGCGCCTCACAGTTGGGTCTTGAAATGGAAGGACTTCGGCCGGGTCAGGGACTCGTAACCGACGCTCGACAGGGTGCAACCGCGCCCGGAATTCTTCACCCCGGTCCAGGCCAGCGCGGGGTCGAGGTAGTCGCAACGATTGAGAAACACCGTGCCCGCCTCCACCCGGTCGGCCAGGGCCAGGGCGCTGTCGACATCGGCGCTGAAGATCGCCGCGGTCAGACCGAATTCGCTGTCGTTCATCAGCGCCAGGGCTTCCTCGTCGTCGCGCACCTTCTGGATGCCGACCACCGGGCCGAAGGATTCCTCGGTCATCACGCGCATGCCGTGGTGTACGCCGGTCAGCAGTTGCGGCGCCAGGTACGGCGTGCCGCGCCGGTCCAAGGGGAAGTCGGCCGGGTCTATATGCGCGGTGGCGCCCTGGGCCAGCGCCTCGGCGATCTGATCACGGACGAAATCCGCCGCCTCGGCCTTTACCAGCGGACCGAGGGTGGTTTGCGGGTCGTCTGAACGGCCCAGCTTGTACTGTTTGACCAGCGCCACCGCGCGCTCGACGAAGGCGTCGTACAGCGCCTCGTGCACATAGATGCGCTCGATGCCGCAGCAGGATTGTCCGGAGTTGAAAAAGGCGCCGTCGATGGCGGTTTCCACCGCATGCTCGAGGTCGGCATCGGCGCGCACATAGGCCGGGTCCTTGCCACCCAACTCCAACCCGACGCCGATAAAACGCCCCGCCGCCGCCCGCTCGACCATGGCGCCGCCCGGCACCGAGCCGGTAAAGGCGACATGGCGCACCGCCGGTGCCTGGATCAGCCGTTCGGTTTCCGCGTGGCTCAGGTGCAGGTACTGGAACACGCCGTCCGGCAAGCCGGCCTCGGCGAAGGCCTCGACCATTCGCTCGGCGCACAGCGGGGTTTGCGCCGAGTGCTTGAGCAGCACCGTGTTACCGGCCAGCAGCGCCGGCATCACCGCGTTCACCGCGGTCAGATAAGGGTAGTTCCAAGGCGCGATCACCAGCGCCACGCCGAGCGGTTCGCGGCGGATAAAGCGGGTAAAGCCGGGTTTGTCCGGCAGTTGGATATCGGCCAGGGCGCTTTCGGCGATATCCGCCATATAGCCGGCGCGTTCGGCGAAGCCGCGGATCTCGCCAGCGGCATAGCGGATCGGCCGGCCCATCATCCAGCACAGCTCTTCGGCCAACTGCTCTTCCTTGGCGACGAAGGCGGCGATGGCCTTGCGGCCGATGGCCACGCGCTCGCTCAGCGGCGTATGTTTCCAGGCCTGCTGGGCCCGCTCGGCCTTGGCCAGGGCGGCGGCGATCTGCTCGGCGCCGGCCAGCTCGCGCTCGACGTACAACGAACCGTCGATGGGTGAAATGCACTGCAATTTGCTCATTGCTCACTCCGTAGAATCTGTCGCGTTGCGTCCGGGCTATAACTGCAAGCCCTGATTCTCGTAGGGTGGATGACGCTTTACCCATCCACCAAAACGATGGTGGATGAAAACAGCGTCATCCGCCCTACCCAGCCCATAGCGCATTCAAATGATTTCGAAATAGCGGTCCAACTCCCAATCGCTGACATGCCGGCGGTATTCGCGCTCCTCCCATTCGCGGCTGGCGGCGAAATGCTCGACGAACTCGTCGCCGAACAATTCGCGCGCCGCCGTCGAGCCCCTCAGGCGCTGCGCCGCGTCCCACAGCGTGCGCGGCAGGGCCAACTGCTCGGGATGCTTCTGCGCATAGGCGTTGCCGTTCACCGGGTCGGTCGGTTCCCACTGCTGCATCACCCCGTACAAGCCGGAGCCGATGGCCACCGACAGCGCCAGGAACGGGTTGCCGTCCGCCGCGCCGAGGCGATATTCCTGGCGCTGGGATTTGTCCGTGCCGG
>CBIHQF010000547.1:0-3179 GCA_966211665.1 uncultured Pseudomonas sp.
AGCCGGCTAATCAGGCCAGGTGAAGTGCCACGAACGAAGGTCAGGAACGCTGAGCGCTCGCGAAGGAGCCAACCGAGCAGCGCGGACTGTGACGCCGCATGACCGACGCAGTGATTTTCACGACGCCGAAACGGAGATGACTGCATGACCCAGATGGCAATTACCCGCGACCGCACCACCCCAGCCCGCCGCTTGCAAGCCAAGCGTCTGTTGGGCGCCGACGCCCTGCGCGAAGCGCAAGCCCTGCGTTATCGGGTATTCAGCAGCGAGTTCGAGGCCAAGCTCAAAGGCGCCGAGTTGGGTCTGGACATGGATGACTACGATGTTCACTGCCAGCACATCGGCGTGCGCGATTTGAACAGCGGCGAGTTGGTCGCCACCACCCGCCTGCTCGACCACCAGGCCGCCGCCGGCCTCGGGCGGTTCTACAGCGAAGAGGAATTCAGCCTCGACGGCCTCGCCCATCTGCAAGGCCCGGTGCTGGAAATCGGCCGCACCTGCGTGGCCCCGGCCTACCGCAACGGCGCGACCATCGCCGTGCTCTGGGGCGAGCTGGCCGAAGTGCTCAACGAGGGCGGTTACCGCTACCTGATGGGCTGCGCCAGCATCCCCATGCAGGACGGCGGCATCCAGGCCCAGGCGATCATGCAGCGCCTGCGCGAGCGTTATCTGTGCACCGAACACCTGCGCGCCGAGCCGAAGAAGCCGCTGCCTGCGCTGGATATTCCGGGCAACGTCATCGCCGAGATGCCGCCGCTGCTCAAGGCCTATATGCGCCTGGGCGCGAAGATCTGCGGCGAGCCCTGCTGGGACGAGGATTTCCAGGTCGCCGACGTGTTCATCCTGCTCAAGCGCGACGAGCTCTGCCCGCGCTATGCCCGGCACTTCAAGGCGGCGGTTTGATTGCAGTTGCGCAAGGCTGGCGCTGCCCGTAGGGTGCGCCATGCGCACCGCCGGGTACACCTTGTGGCGGGCGCAGCAATCCCTGTGGTGCGCATGGCGCACCCTACCCGCTGTAACGCTTGCCCGCGGAGTGGCCGATGAAAAAACTGCGTTTATACCTGCGCCTGTTGCGTCTGCTGGCGGTGATCGGCCTGGGCGCCGCGCTCGCGGCCGGCGTCAGCCTGCTGGAGCGTCTGGTGCGGCACGACCTGATGCCGACCCGGCAACGTCTGACCCGCTGGTTTCTCGCGCGCTTGAGTGCGGCCCTGCCGTTCCGCCTGACGGTGCAGGGCGAACTGCCGCGACAGCCGATGCTGTGGGTCAGCAATCACGTGTCCTGGACCGATATCCCACTGCTCGGCATGCTCACACCGCTGTCGTTTCTGTCCAAGGCCGAGGTGCGCGCCTGGCCGGTCGCCGGCTGGCTGGCGCACAAGGCCGGTACGCTGTTCATCCAGCGCGGCGCGGGCGACAGTGATCGCGTCAACCGCCAGCTCAATCGCCATCTGCAACGCGGTCGTCACTTGCTGATTTTTCCCGAGGGCACCACCACCGACGGCCTGGCCCTGCGGACCTTTCATGGCCGCCTGCTGAGCAGCGCGATCGACAGCGGCGTGGCCGTGCAGCCGGTGGCGATCCGTTACCTGCGCGACGGCCAACCCTGTGGCGTGGCGCCCTTTATCGGCGACGACGACATGCTTTCGCACCTGTTGCGCCTGCTCGGCAGCGAGCGGGCCGAGGTGCAGGTGCAGTTGTTGGCGCCGATCGCCAGCCGCGACCTCAGCCGCAATGCCCTGGCCCGTCAGGCGCAACAGGCGGTGAGCCTGGCGCTGTTCGGCGAGGCGCCGGTGGAAGCCCGCGAAAGCCAGGCGGCTTAGCTCTCCGTCAGCCCGCGCTCACGGGCGACATAGGCCTGCAACTCGGGATAGAACTGCTGAAAATCCGCCAGCAGCGGCTGATACAGCCGCTCCAGCTCGGCCATGGCGCCATCCAGCCCTTCGGGACGCGACAGGCGCCGCTGCATGCCCAACAGCACCCGCTCCAGCACCCTGAAATCGGCATAACCGCCCAACCAATCCTGCGCGGCCATGCGCGGGGCGATCAGTGCCAGGCGTTCGGGCAGCGCCGGCTCGGCGGCCAGCACCCGGTACACCCGCCCAGTGAACGAGGGCAAAGGTTCGGCGACGTAATCGGCCCAGTTGAGCGCCAGGCAATGGTCGAAAAAGATATCCAGAAGGATTCCGGCATAACGCCGCCGTTCCGCGGGGAAGCGTGCGCGGGATTGCATTTGCAGCGGATGGCTGTCGGTGAACACATCGATACGCCGATGCAGGCGGATGGCCGCTTCGATATCCACCGGCCAGCGCCCGGCGAGCGGCCCTTTGACGAAATCGCCGTAGAGGCTGCCGAGCATTTGCGCCGGGGCATCGCCGCCGAGCTGAAGGTGCGCGAGGTAGTTCATGGCAATCCTATCGACGCGGTCGATCATCACTATCTGGGCAAACGATCTGCATATTGCCGGGCGCCGCTATAAGGTTCGTCGCAACGCGATACGCACTGTATCGCAATCCCCAGTCCTGCTGATGGAAGCGCACCTATGACCACGCTATTCGACCCCATAACGATCGGCGACCTGCAATTGGCCAACCGCATCATCATGGCCCCGTTGACCCGCTGCCGTGCCGACGAAGGCCGCGTACCCAACGCATTGATGGCCGAGTATTACGTGCAGCGCGCCTCGGCCGGCCTGATCATCAGCGAGGCCACTTCGGTCACGCCGATGGGCGTCGGTTACCCGAACACACCGGGCATCTGGTCGGACGCGCAAATCCGCGGCTGGAGCAATATCACCAAGGCGGTGCACGGCGCCGGCGGCAAGATCGTCCTGCAGCTCTGGCATGTCGGCCGCATCTCCGACCCCAGCTACCTCAACGGCGCGGCGCCGGTGGCACCGAGCGCGATCGCTGCCAAGGGCCACGTCAGCCTGCTGCGCCCGGAGCGCCCGCACCCGCTGCCGCGCGCCCTGGAAACCGAAGAAGTCGCCGATATCGTCGAGGCCTACCGCCAGGGCGCGGAAAACGCCAAGGCCGCCGGCTTCGACGGTGTGGAGATCCACGGCGCCAACGGTTACCTGATCGATCAGTTCCTGCAGAGCAGCACCAACCAGCGTAGCGACCGTTACGGCGGCAGCCTGGAAAACCGCGCACGCCTGCTGCTGGAGGTCACCGACGCGGTGG
>CBIHQF010000548.1:0-3175 GCA_966211665.1 uncultured Pseudomonas sp.
GACCGACACCGGCCTGGGTGCCGTTTGCGGTTCTGGTGGCGATTGCGGTGGCGATCTATTTCGTGCAGCGCTCGGGATTGTTGGGCGGTTAGCAGCCGCAGCTTTGCCTCGAGACCTAATCCTGAGCTTGTCGGAGGACAAGGTGGGGCGGGTGGAGTCATGCTGCCACGGCCCCATGTTCGACAGGCTCACCATGAGGTCTGCTTCGCAGTCCGTGCTGGTTACCGGCGTGTTAACAACTGCGCGCAGCTTGACGTTTAGGTCAATGTTTTGCTTGTCAGTGGACGGAAAGCCGTAATACCGTCCATCGATCTTGACCGGCGGGCCTAAAACTCGCTGGCCACAAGGGGATTGAGCACCGCAGCAGCATGATTGCGGGATAAACGACTTCAGGATTTCCAAAAGGAGATGGGACGAGCATGAAACTCACGCAAACCCTGACTGCGGTAGCGACCGCTGGCGCGATGGCGCTGCTGATGAGCAGCGCGGCTTCCGCCGTGACGCTCAACATGATGAACGGCTCGGAGCCCGGCTCGATTGACCCGCACCAGGCGTCGGGCGACTGGGAAAACCGCATCATCGGCGATTATATCGAAGGTCTGATGACCGAAGACGCCAATGCCGAAGCCATTCCGGGACAGGCCGAAAGCTACACCATCTCCGACGATGGCCTGATCTATACCTTCAAGCTGCGTGAGGGCATCCAGTGGTCCGATGGCGAGCCGGTAACGGCTGAAGACTTCGTCTTCGCCTTCCAGCGCCTGTTTGATCCCGCGACTGCTTCCGACTACGCCTACCTGCAGTTCCCGATAAAGAACGGCTCGGAAATTGCTGACGGTACCGTGACCGACTTCAACGAACTCGGTGTCAAGGCGATCGACGACAAGACGGTTGAAATTACCCTTGAAGGTCCGACCCCGTTCTTCCTGCAGGCGCTGACCCATTACACCGCCTATCCCGTGCCAAAGCACGTGATTGACGAGGTGGGCAATGACTGGACCAAGATCGAGAATATCGTCTCGAACGGCCCCTATACGCCCACCGAATGGACGCCCGGCAGCTACATCAAATCGGTCAAGTCCGAGACTTATTGGGACGCCGCGAACGTGCAGATCGACGATGTGAACTACTTCGTCCAGGACGATCTGGCCGCCGCCCTGTCGCGCTATCGCGCCGGTGAGTACGACATCCTCGTCGACATTCCGGCCGACCAAGCCGAGTGGATCAAGACCAACCTGCCGGGGCAGGATTATTTCGCTCCGTTCCTGGGCATCTACTACTACGTGATCAACCAGGAAAAAGAGCCCTTCGACAATCCGGAGCTCCGCAAGGCGCTGTCAATGGCGATCAATCGCGACGTGATCGGCCCCGACGTGCTGGGCACGGGCGAATTGCCGGCCTATGGCTGGGTGCCGGAAGGTACGGCAAACTATGAAGGCGTCGAGCCTTACCAGCCCGAGTGGATCGGCCTCTCCTATGAAGAGCGCGTAGCGGAAGCCAAGGCGATCATGGAGGGCCTGGGCTACACCTCGTCATCCCCGCTCGCCGTGCAGCTGAAGTACAATACCAACGACAATCACCAACGTGTTGCTGTTGCGATCTCCTCGATGTGGGAGCAGATCGGCGTCAAGACCGAGTTGTTCAACTCCGAAACCGCCGTGCACTACGACTCGCTGCGGGCCGGCGACTTCGACGTCGGCCGTGCCGGCTGGCTGCTCGATTATTCGGATCCATCCAACACCCTCGACCTGCTGCGGACTGGCATCGAGCAGGATGGCGCGATGAACTGGGGCAATAATTACGGCCGCTATTCGAACGAAGAGTTCGATGGCCTGATGGACCAAGCCACGACCGAACTGGACCTCGCCGCCCGTGCGGCGCTGCTCGGCCAGGCTGAAAAGATCGCCATGGACGAAACCGCCGCGTTCCCGATCTACTGGTACATCGCCCAGAACGTGGTTTCGCCAAAGATCACCGGCTTTGTCAGCAACGCGTCGGATATCCACCGCACCCGTTGGCTGACCAAGTCCGAGTAGGTCCTATCTAAACCCGGCGGCGTCGCCCCAGGGGGGCGGCGCCGCTATTTTATCCGCCAGACGCCAGCGCAGCGCGCGGCGCGGTGGATGTGAAAGGTCCCTGGTCCATGGTTGGATATGTGACGCGGCGCGTGCTGTCGGCTATTCCGATAGCGCTGATTGCCGTTACCGCCTGTTTTTTTATTCTGCGGCTGGCGCCCGGCGGTCCCTTTGATGGTGAACGCGCGCTGCCGCCGACGACCCTCGCCAATCTGCGCGCGCACTACAATCTCGACCTGCCGCTGATCCAGCAATACTTCATCTATGTAGGCCGGCTGCTGCAGGGCGATTTCGGACCATCCATGGTCTATAATGACTTCACCGTGGCCGAGATGCTGTGGATCGGCTTGCCGTTCACGCTGATGCTGGGCTTTTCCGCCTTCATCATCGGCACGATCGTCGGCCTGGTCGCCGGAGCGCTCAGCGCGGTCAACCAGAACAAATGGCCGGACTATATGCTGGTATTCCTGGTGATGATCGGGCTGGTGGTGCCGAACTTCCTGATGGCGGCCATCATGCAGCTGGTGTTCGGGGTTTATCTAGACTGGTTTCCCGCCGGCGGCTGGCAGGCTGGGTCCATTCCACATCTGGTGCTGCCGATCACCGTTCTCGTGCTGCCCCATGCCGGACGCACGGCGCGCCTGATGCGCGGCTCGATGATCGAGGTGCTGGGCACCAACTACGTGCGCACCGCCAAATCCAAGGGGCTGGGCCAGCGGTTGATCCTGGCGCGGCATGCCATCAAGCCGGCGCTGCTGCCGGTGGTGAGTTATCTGGGGCCGGGGCTGTCGTACCTTTTGACCGGCTCGCTGGTGGTGGAACAGGTTTTCGCCCTGCCCGGGATTGGCAAATATTTCATCAGCGCGGCGCTCAACCGCGACTACGGCCTCGTGCTGGGAACGACGATTTTGTACATGTTTATCATCCTGGCCGTGAACCTTCTGGTCGACATCCTCTATGCCTGGCTCGATCCCAAGGTGAGGTACAGCTGATGGCCGGCATAACTGGCAAGGACGCGCTGCTCACCGAGTATGCGAACAGGCTCGAAACCCTGGACGCTCCCAAGGGTCGTTCGCTGACGCAGGACGCGGTGCGGCGCC
>CBIHQF010000549.1:0-3171 GCA_966211665.1 uncultured Pseudomonas sp.
CAGGCGCAGCTTCTCGCCCCAGGTGATCTGCGCCCGTTCCTCCTCGCTCAAGGCCGGCCCGAGTTCGGGTTGCAGGCGGCAGCGAATGGCGATGTAGAGCACGAACAAGCCGGCCATCAACAGGCCCGGAAATACCCCGGCCAGCCACAGTTGACCGACCGGCTGGCGGGCGATCATGCCGTAGAGCACCAGCACCACGCTCGGTGGAATCAGGATGCCCAGCGAGCTGCCGGCCTGGATCACCCCGGTGATCATGATCTTGTCGTAGCCGCGGCGCAGCAGCTCGGGCAGGGCGATGCTCGCGCCTATCGCCATGCCGGCCACGCTCAGGCCGTTCATCGCCGAGATCGCCACCATCAGGGCGATGGTGCCGATCGCCAGGCCACCGTGCAGCGGGCCCATCCACACATGGAACATGCGGTAGAGGTCTTCGGCGATGCCCGACTCGGAGAGCATGTAGCCCATGTAGACGAACAGCGGCAGGGTCAGCAGCGGGTACCACTTCATCAACTTCATCGCGGCGCTGAAGGCCACTTCCGCGCCGCCGTCGCCCCACAGCAGCAGCGCCGCGGCGACGGCGACGAAGCCGATGGCGCCGAACACCCGCTTGCCGGTGAGCAGCAACAACATCATGGTGGAGAACATCATCGAGGCGATCAGTTCGTAGCCCATTACAGGGTTTCTCCCCGAGCCGCGGCTATGTCCTTGAACAGGGTGGCGATCGCCTGCAGCAGCATCAGGGCGATGCCGATGCACATGACGATCTTGATCGGCGCCATCGGCGGCGACCAGGCGGAGTAACTGGTTTCGTCGTATTCCAGGGCGTATTGGGTCGAGGAAATGCCGCCGTAGAGCAGCAGCACCAGGTAGAAGATCAGAAAGCCGATGGTCAGCACATCGACCAACGCGCGGGTCTTCGGCGACCAGCGGCTGTAGAACAGGTCCATGCGCACATGGGCGTCGAGCTGCATGGAATAGGCGCCGCCGAGGAGGAAGTAGGCGACCATCAGAAACTGCGCGCTTTCCAGGGTCCAGGCGGCGGGCATAAAGAAGGTTTTGCTGATCGAGGAGTACAGCAGCACGCCGAGAATCGCGAAGATCAGGTACATGGCGAACCGGCCGACGACTCGGTTCATTGCCTCCACCCCATGCACGAATAGCTTGATCGCCCTGGGCATAGCGCTACCTGCCGAAAAATTGTTATCCCGAGAGCCTAGACGAAGATCGGCTAAAACCAATTTCTGGAATTAACGAAGCACAAAGCACGCCAGCCCGACTGGCTCGGCCGAGTGCAGGAATATCAATGAGTTAGCTGCAAGCGCGGTTATTGCAGGCGGCTGTCCGATCGATCAGGAAGCGCTCTAGCACCGCATCGGTGCGTGGGAGGAGGGACTTTGCTACGGCTGTAGGGCTTTTTTCGTGCCCCACCCTTCTCGCAGATATTGCAGCCGCACTATGGGCAACACTGGCCGGTAGGAGGCCCGCCCCCGGGGCGAGCTTTTGACGGTGGTGGTTTGCCTGAGAGCGCTTCGCCGCGGGGTCGCGCCTCCTACGGGATTGGACGTACCGAAGTCGAAGAAAAGCCCGCGTCCGTCGCTTACAAACCGGCGTCGTGCAGACGCTGGGCATGTTCGACGAACAACCGCACCGGGTCGTCGCCCTTGCCGACCAGGCCGAGGGGCTGGTTGACGATGCTCAGGTGGTCGAAGGTGAAGCTGTCGCCGAGCACCGTGCCCAGGTGCGAGCTGTAGCGCCCGACCAAACCATCGCACTGGCCGGCTTCGTGCTGAAAGCCATAGCGGGCGCAGATTCTGCACATCAGGCTCATGGCCTCGAAGCGCCTGATGCCACGGTCGGTCACCCCCGGCGTGATGATTCCGGCCCAGGAGTAATAGCGCACGCCCCCGACCTCGGCGGCGCCCTGCCCGCCCCAGGTATCCGGCAGGCCTTGCGGGTATTGCGCATTGAAGACGGCGACGCCTTCGCTGGTCAGCGAGCGGTGCGCGGCGGCGACATCGATCGGTAGGCGCGGACCTTTATAGCCGGTTTCCAGCCAGCCCAGGCCATGCGCCATGAACCGCATCAGCGCGCTGACGAAGCGTTCCTGCCAACTGCCGGCGGCGAAGCGGCGATCCAGATAGTCGGCCATTTCCGAGCCGTGATTAGGTCCGGCCACCGAGGTGACCGAGGCCACCCACTCGGGCTTTTTCGCCGCGGCGTAACGAGCGGTCAACGCGCCCTGGCTGTGGCCGAGCAAATGTACCTTGGCGGCGCCCGTCTGCTCGCGCAGCTCGGCGATCCGTTGCAATAGCTGCTCGCCGCGCACCTCGGTCGAATGCACGGCCGAGACCAATACCGGGAACACCGTGGCGCCATGGTTGCGCAGCGCCGTGACGATGCCGTACCAGTAGGGATAACCGAGCACCCGCACGAACCCCAACAATCCGGGGACCAGCACCAGGGGATAACGTGGCGTCGACATGAAACGGCGATCCTTCGTAGGCAATTCTCCGTAATAAAAGCAAAAAAGGGTCGCCCATGGCGACCCTTCTTACTAGCGGTAGTGGATTACTGAGGCCCCGCCCCGGTGATGATGGTCTGCCGTGCCTGGGTCGCGTCGCCCCGGCTGTAGGCATAGGGGATGCTCCAGGTCATGCGGCTGCCGGTGTCCTTAAAGGAATCGGTTCCGGACAAACCGGTATAGACGTTCGACTGGATATTCGCATCGATCAGGCCGTTCTTATAATTCCAATGAGGTTTTATGGAGTTTTCGAAATAGTTTCCTTCCACCTTGGCCTGGCCGAAATCGGCTACGCCAATTGAATAGCGGGTAATGTCATTCCAGAAATTATTGAACAAGTGGACCTTCGCGCCCTGACCTTTTACATCGGGATTACGCCCATTACCCCGGCGGAAATAGTTGTGATGGTAAGTGGCCTCGCTATTAACGATCAGATTCACATATTGATCGCGACTGCCGCAGGAATAGGCATTGTCGCCTTCGAAACGGTTCCAGCTAAGCGTGACGTTCTTGCTGTCGTACATATCCACATGTCCATCGCTGATCAACCGGGTAGTCAGGTGATCCAGCCAGATGTGATGGGTATTGTTCAACGATATCGCGTCGCCAGCCTCGATAATCGATGGGTTGACGTTCTCGATGGTCAGGTT
>CBIHQF010000550.1:0-3166 GCA_966211665.1 uncultured Pseudomonas sp.
AGTTGCCCGTTTGTTACAGGGGGCCTTCGGCGCCGGTCGCTGCACTTAGAACAGGTTCGACAGCACCGGGGAAAAGGCTTGCGAGGCGTCGTCGGCAACGGTGCAGTTGCGGCCTGCGCCGTTGGCGCGATAGAGGCGTTGATCGGCTCGTTGTAGCCAGCTTTCCCAGTCTTCGCCGGTGCGCAGAATGGCGCCGCCGATCGACATGGTTACGGGCCCGTCTGGACCAAGCAGGTGCTGCGCGATCTGGTTGTGCAGATGCTTGGCCGCCGCCAGCAGGCCCGCTTTGTCGGTGTTCGGCAGGAGCATGAGAAATTCTTCGCCGCCGAAGCGGAATAGCCGATCCTCCTTGCGCGAGGACTTTTTGATCAGCTCGACGAAATCCGTCAACACCTGATCGCCGGCCTGATGGCCGAAAGTGTCGTTGATCCGTTTGAAATGATCCAGGTCCATCACCAGGATCGCGAACTTGCTGCCGTGCCGGCGATTCAGCGCCACGGCGATTTTCAGCTCTTCGTTCATCGCCCGACGATTGCGTGCGCCGGTCAGCGGGTCCTGGATCGCCAGGATCTGCAACTGATCGCGCTGGCGGCGGGTGCGGTAAGCGAAGATAAAAGTCAGCAGGCCGGCCACCGAGCTGGTGACCAGAAAGGAGGTCATCTGGTAGCTGCTCTCGAACACCGAGCCCGGCACCAGCAGGGCATGGCTCACCAGGGTCAGCAATACCAGGGCGGTGGCCAGCACGGCTTTGCCGGGGCTGACCATAAAGAAGTTGAAGAGAATCAGCGGGTACAGCCAGAACACCCCGTTGACCCCGAGGTTGATCGCCACCAGGGTCGAGCTCAGAGTAAACACCGTAGACAGGTAGATGCCGGGCTTTTCCGTGTCGCCGCTACGCCAGGCGTAAATCACCGCGAACAGGGTCGAGAGTACGATCACGCAGTCGGTCAAGCCAACCAGATAGTTGCCCTCCAACAGCCGGTAAATCGCGTAGGGCGAAATACCGATGACACCGATCAACCCCATCAAGGTGATGATGGATAGTTGGAAGTCGTTGCGCAGGCGCACGAGCATGCGTCGGATTAGCATCGCCATAGCGGATTCTGGTAGTTGTTATGGGCTAACAGGCCATTGAAAACTACCTGCGTTGGCAATACTGCGTTAAAAACAGGCTCGGATGCGAGCCCAGTCGGAATGCTCATTTACAACACGTAAACTCCGCTTCCTCGCCTGTTTTTGCCTTGTCTTGCCTGCCTCGCCTACGTTTTCAACGGCCTGTTAAGGATGCCGAGCTTTGTCGACGCCTGGCAAGGGCAAAAGTTGAGCAAAGTGCCAGTATTTGTGCCAAACAGCCGGGGAAGTGGCGGTTATGGGCGAACAGTCGCAGTAAAGCCGCTTTCGCCGCATCTGAATCCACGGGAACCTGCAATTGCCCGAATAAGCCTTTGGCGCAATCCGGGAGTGGTGGTGCATGCGCGGGCTTTTCCTGGATTGCGCCTGGGCTTATGGGCTACCAAAAGCTAATAGATCACTTCCAGCTGAGAATCGGCCAGCCGGCTTGTTCGGCGTGCCGGCGCAAGACCGGGTCCGGGTTGACGGCATAGGGTTGGCTGACCAATTGCAGCAGCGGCAGGTCGTTGCGCGAGTCGGAGTAGAAGTAGGCGCCGTCCAGGCTTTCGCCTTGTTCTTCGAGCCAGGCCTGCAGGCGCGTGACCTTGCCTTCGCGATAGGTCAGCACGCCCCGGGTGCGGCCGCTGTAGGTGCCGTGTTGCTCTTCGATATCGATGGCCAGCACATCCTCGACCTTCAGGCGTGCGGCGATGGCGCTGACCAGAAAGTGGGCGGAGGCGGAGATGATCAGAATGCGGTCGCCGGCAGCTCGGTGGGTGGCCAGGCAGCGGATGGCGTCGCTGTAGAACAGCGGCTCGATCACATCCTCGACATAGGGTTCGACGACGAAGGCGACTTCCTCGGCGCTGCGTCCGACCAGGGGCGAGAGGCTGAAGACCATGTAGTCCTCCATGGCCAACTTGCCTTCGGCATAGAGCGCCATCAGTTCGCGGTCTTTCTCGATGAAGCTTTCGCCGTCGACCCAGCCGAGCTTGGCCATTTCGCTGCTCCACAGGCTGGCGCAGTCGCCGTGGATCAGGGTTTCGTCGAGGTCGAAAATCGCCAGGGCCATCAAACCACCTCCCGGATTGCGTCGGCGTCGATGGTCAGCACGATGCGTTGGCCGCTGCCGTGCATATCCGTCGCCGTGCGGTTAAGAACATCGACCAGCAACTCGACGCCGTGGGCTTCGACTCGGTAGCGGATAACGTTGCCGAGCAGGCTGTGGCTGCGGATCTGTCCCTCTATACCGTTTGTACCGCCTTCGCCGCCGAGCCGAATGGCCTCGGGGCGGATGGCGATGCGGCTGCCGATCGGCCGGCCGAGCAGGCGGCTGGCGGCGTCGGCGTCGAGCAGGTTGTAGTTGCCGATAAAGCCGGCGGCGAAGGCGTCGACGGGCGCGGTGTAAAGGGTTTCCGCATCGCCGCTCTGGACGATCCTGCCGGCGTTCATCAAAAAGATGCGGTCGGACATGACCAGGGCTTCTTCCTGGTCGTGGGTGACGAAAATGGTGGTCAGGCCGAGGTCCTGCTGAATGTTGCGAATCTGTTCGCGCAGGTGTTTGCGGATGCGTGCATCCAGTGCCGACAGCGGCTCGTCGAGTAACAGCAGACGCGGGCGGGTGACCAGCGAGCGGGCCAGGGCCACGCGCTGGCATTGGCCGCCGGACAACTGATGCGGGTAGCGCGCGGCGAAGTCGCCGAGTTCGACCATGGCCAGGGCTTCGCGCACGCGCTCGGCGCTTTCCTCCTTGGCGACCTTCTGCATACGCAGGCCGAAGGCGACGTTCTGCTGCACAGTCATATTGGGGAACAGCGCGTAGCTCTGGAACACCATGCCGATGCCGCGTTTCTGCGGCGCTTGCGGCACCAGGTCTTCGCCATCCAGGAGGATCTGCCCGCCGCCCACTTCGGTCAGCCCGGCGATGCAGCGCAGCAGGGTGGATTTGCCGCAGCCCGAGGGGCCGAGCAGGGTGACGAATTCGCCCTTGCCGATCTCGCAGTGGATATCGCTGAAGATCGGGGTGGCGCCATAGCTTTTGTGCAGGCCGCGGATG
>CBIHQF010000551.1:0-3151 GCA_966211665.1 uncultured Pseudomonas sp.
AACTGATCGTTGCCGGCTTCGACACACTTGGCCAGGATATGTTTCATTTCCTGGGGCGCGAGGAACTGGGCTTTCTTGATATTGATCACCGCGCCGGTCTTGGCCATGGCCACCACCAGATCGGTCTGCCGGGACAGAAAAGCCGGCAACTGGATGATGTCGCACACGTCGGCCACCGACTGCGCCTGATACGGCTCGTGCACGTCGGTGATCACCGGTACGCCGAAGGTCTTCTTCACTTCCTCGAAGACCTTCATGCCCTCTTCCAGGCCGGGGCCGCGGAAGGAGGTCACCGAGGAACGGTTGGCCTTATCGAAACTGGCCTTGAACACGTAGGGAATACCGAGCTTCTCGGTGACCCGGACATATTCTTCGCAGGCGCGCATCGCCAGATCGCGGGATTCGATGACGTTGATCCCGCCGAATAATACGAAAGGTTTGTCGTTGGCGATCTCGATCGCGCCGACCTTGACGGTTTTCTGTGCCATATCCTTATGCCTTCTTCTCGTGCTGCGCCAGGGCGGCATTGACGAAACCGCTGAACAACGGGTGACCGTCGCGCGGCGTCGAGGTGAACTCGGGGTGGAACTGGCAGGCGACGAACCACGGATGATCCGGTGCCTCCACCACTTCGACCAGCGCGCCGTCGGCGGAACGGCCGGTGATTTTCAGACCGGCTTCGATCAGTTGCGGCAGCAGGTTGTTGTTCACTTCATAGCGATGGCGATGGCGCTCGACGATCACATCCTTGGCGTAGCAATCGTGCACCTTGGAACCCGCTTCGAGCTGACAGTCCTGAGCGCCGAGGCGCATGGTGCCACCCAGGTCGGAGGCGTCGGTGCGCTGCTCGGTGACGCCGGTGGCGTCCTGCCATTCGGTGATCAGGCCGACTACCGGATGGCTGCTGCTGGCATCGAACTCGGTGGAGTTGGCGTCGTTCCAGCCCAGCACATTGCGGGCGAATTCGATCACCGCGACCTGCATACCGAGGCAGATACCCAGGTAGGGAATCTTGTTTTCGCGGGCGTATTGCACGGTCTGGATCTTGCCTTCCACGCCGCGCAAACCGAAGCCGCCGGGAACCAGGATGGCATCGACGCCTTCGAGCAGGCCGGTGCCTTTGTTCTCGATGTCTTCGGAATCGATATAGCGCAGGTTGACCTTGGTGCGGTTCTGGATACCGGCATGGCTCATCGCTTCGATCAGCGACTTGTAGGCATCCAGCAGCTCCATGTACTTGCCGACCATGGCGATGGTGACTTCTTTTTCGGGGTTGAGCTTGGCATCGACGACCCGATCCCACTCGGACAGATCGGCGCTGCTGCATTCCAGGCCGAAACGCTCGACGACGAAATCGTCCAGGCCCTGGGCATGCAGCACGCCCGGAATCTTGTAGATGGTGTCGACGTCTTCCAGGGAGATCACCGCGCGCTCTTCAACGTTGGTGAACAGCGCGATCTTGCGCCGCGAGGAAACGTCGACCGGGTGATCGGAGCGGCAAATCAGCACATCGGGCTGCAGACCGATGGAGCGTAGTTCTTTTACCGAGTGCTGGGTCGGCTTGGTTTTGGTCTCGCCGGCGGTGGCGATGTAAGGCACCAGGGTCAGGTGCATCAGCATCGCGCGCTTGGCGCCGACTTCCACGCGCAACTGGCGGATCGCCTCGAGGAACGGCTGCGACTCGATGTCGCCCACAGTGCCGCCGATTTCGACCATGGCCACGTCGGCATCGCCGGCGCCCTTGATGATGCGACGTTTGATCTCGTCGGTGATATGCGGAATCACCTGAATGGTCGCCCCCAGGTAATCGCCACGACGCTCGCGGCGCAGCACGTCTTCGTAGACGCGGCCGGTGGTGAAGTTGTTGTTCTGGGTCATGGTGGTGCGGATGAACCGCTCGTAGTGGCCCAGGTCGAGGTCGGTCTCGGCGCCGTCGTGGGTGACGAACACCTCGCCATGCTGGAACGGGCTCATGGTGCCCGGATCGACGTTGATATAGGGATCCAGCTTGAGCATCGTGACCTTCAGGCCCCGCGCCTCCAGGATAGCCGCCAATGAAGCCGAAGCGATGCCTTTCCCCAATGAAGAAACAACACCACCCGTGACGAATATGTAGCGCGTCATAAAAACCCTAGAAGTCTGCGTTAAGCGGTCTGCGCCGCTGGGGAAAGCGAAGGAAGGCCGAAGCCACCATTACCAAATTGCAGTAGCTGACAAGCCATTGCCGCTTCCGATTTCGTTGAAGAAACGGATGCTGCAAAAGCTCTAATAAGACGGGAGCGTAGTCTACCGGAAAGGCCTTATCAGCTCAAACCTTGATCATCGACAGGCGGCCGCCAGACGAATCGCCACTCACCATCTGCCGGACCATCCAATCCGGGCAAATTGGCCACGGCTATTACCCTTCCATCGCATAGCAACAGCGGCAGGCGTCCGCGCAAAAAAATCGGCACCTGGCGCTCGTTGAGCAAGCGTTTGAGATCGCGCCGTCCACGCCCCGGCAACTCCATCGCCTCACCGCCCTGGCGATAAGCCAGGCGCAGATCGCCTACGGGCGCACGCCCTTGCAACGACACCGCACCGTTGTTCGGCAACGCCAACCACCGGTCGGTCTGCAGCGGCTGTTCCGGCAACTGCGCCCCCTGCAGCCAGGCGCCCGCCAACCACCACAGCCGCTCGTCGGTTCGGTGCAGCTCGCCCGCCGCCAATCGCCAAACCGGCGCCGCATCGCGCGCCGCATCGCGCAAATCCTCCCAGCCGGCCCAATGCCCGCTGTCCGGCATCGTCGTGCGAGCACGCAGCCAATAACGCAAGGCATTGCGCTGGCGCGCCTCGTTCAACTCACGCAGCGCCGGCAACGACAGGCAGGCCAGAGGCAACCAGGCAAAGCGCGAAGGCGACTGCGCCGCCTCCAGGTCCTGCTGCGCCAGCTCGTCGAGCAGTTGCGCCGCCTCGCCCAGATGTTCCGCGGCCAACGCCAAGCTTCGTGGCGCCTGCGGCCAGCGCGCCCGCAATAACGGCATGACCTTCTGGCGCAGGTAATTGCGGGAAAAACGACTGTCGGCATTCGAGGGATCCTCGATCCAACCCAGCCGTTGCTGCTCGGCGTAAGCCTGCAGCTCATCCCGGGAACAGCTCAGTAATGGCCGCA
>CBIHQF010000552.1:0-3144 GCA_966211665.1 uncultured Pseudomonas sp.
CATAGCCAAGTCGTAGGGTGCGGCCTTTGCAAGTGGCGTTGTTCTCCTCCAGGCATTCAGGCAACGCTTAACGGGTTCATAGCCAAACAAGAACTACAGCAGGTGATGCAATGTCCGCAAATCAAACCCTGGTACTGCTCGCGCCCCTCTCCGGGTTGCTGGTACCGCTCGAGGCCGTACCCGACCCGGTGTTCGCCGGCAAGCTGGTCGGCGATGGCATTTCCATCGACCCCACCTCGCAAACCCTCTGCGCGCCCATGGCCGGCGTGGTCGGCCAGTTGCAGGCCTCTGGTCACGCCCTGAGCCTGGTGGGCGAGGCGGGTGTCGAGGTGCTGATGCATATCGGTCTGGATACCGTGCAGCTGCAGGGCGCGGGTTTTCGCTGCCTGGTGCAGAGCGGCGAGCAGGTGGCGGCGGGACAGGCGCTGATCGAGTTCGACGCCGACGCCATCGCCCAGAATGCGCGCAGCCTGCTGACCCAGATGCTGGTGGTCAACGGCGAGAAAATCAGCGCCTATGAGCCGGCCAGCGGCCTGGTCGAGTGCGGCCAGCCGGTGTTGAGCCTGACTCTGGCTGCTGCCGACGACGCCGTGCAAGCATCGCAGCAGGACGGCATGCCGCAGTTGTCCGGGCTGGTCGCGGTGCCCAACCACAGCGGCCTGCATGCGCGCCCGGCGGCGATCCTGGCGCATGCCGCCAAGGGTTTCGTTGCGCGTATCTCCTTGCACAAGGGCGCGGCCGAGGCCAACGCCAAATCCCTGGTGGCGATCATGGCCCTGGAAGTGGGTTGCGGCGATGCATTGGAAGTGCGTGCGGTCGGCGCCGATGCCGAGCAGGCGGTGGCACGTCTGCGTCAGCTGATCGCCGAAGGCTGTGGTGAGAGCACTGAGGCTGCCGAGCCGGCGCCGCTAGAGGACAAACACGAAGTAATCACTGAGGTCAGTGATGGCGAGCTGCGCGGTGTTTGCGCTTCGCCGGGGTTGGCCTTGGGCCGGGTGGTGCAGATCGCCGAGCCGGAGCTGGTGCTGGACGAGCAAGGGCAGGGCGAAGCAGCCGAGCGACAAAGTCTGCGCCAGGGCCTCAGTGCGGCCTGGGAGCAACTTGCCGCCATGCGTTTGGCACAGGCCGGCGGGCCGCAGGCGGAAATCTTCCAGGCGCATCAGGAACTGCTCGAAGACCCCGACCTGCTGGAGCAGGCCGAAGCCCTGATCGCCCGCGGCAAAAGCGCGGCCTTCGCCTGGCATAGCGCCTGTAGTGACAGTGCCGAACGCCTGGCCAAGCTGCACAGCGCCTTGCTCGCCGAGCGCGCCCAGGATCTGCGCGACGTCGGCCTGCGTGTGGCCAGGTGCTTGCTGGGTATGACGGACGGGCCTTTGCAGTTGCCCGAGCAGAGCATTCTGATCGCCGAGCAACTGAGTCCCTCGCAAACCGCCAGCCTGGACACCAGCAAGGTGCTCGGCCTGGTCACGGTCGGCGGCGGGCCGACCAGCCATGTGGCGATCCTCGCCCGCGCCCTGAATATCCCGGCGCTCTGTGGTTTGCCGGCCCAGGTGCTGGCATTGTCCAACGGCACCCAGGTGCTGCTCGATGGCAATGCCGGCCTGTTGCGGGTGGCGCCAAGTGACGCCGAGGTCGAGGGCCTGCACGTGCAGCAGCGCGCCGATAAACAACGGCAGCGCCAGGAGCTCGATGCCGCACAACAGCCGGCGATGACCCGTGACTGTTGCCGTATCGAGGTCTCGGCCAACGTCGCTTCGCTGGAAGAGGTGCAGCAGGCTCTGAGCCTGGGCGGCGAGGGCGTCGGCCTGCTGCGCTCGGAGTTTCTCTATCTGCAGCGCGAGGCCGCGCCGGACGAGGCCGAACAGCGAGCGACCTATTGCGCGATCGCCACGGCCCTTGGTCCCGAGCGCAATTTGGTGGTGCGCACTCTGGATGTCGGCGGCGACAAGCCCCTGCCTTATGTGCCCATGGCAGCAGAGGAGAATCCTTTTCTCGGCATGCGCGGCATTCGCCTGTGTCTGCAGCGCCCGGAGCTGTTGCGCACGCAGTTGCGCGCGGTGCTCGGTGCGGCGGGGTTGAGCCGTTTGCACCTGATGTTGCCGATGGTCGCCAATCTGGAGGAGCTGCGCGAGGTGCGCGGCATGCTCGAGCGGGAGGCCGCGGCCCTGGGCGTCAGCCAGTTGCCCCAGCTCGGCATCATGGTCGAGGTGCCCGCCGCCGCGTTGCTCGCTGAGCAGTTCGCTGCCGAGGTGGACTTTTTCTCCATCGGCACCAATGACCTGACCCAGTACTGCCTGGCCATGGACCGTGGCCATCCGCGTCTGGCGGCCCAGGCCGATGCCCTGCATCCCGGGGTGTTGCGCCTGATTGAACTGACGGTGCGCGGCGCTCACGCCCATGGTAAGTGGGTCGGCCTGTGCGGCGGTCTGGCTTCGGAACCGCTGGCGGTGCCGTTGCTGCTCGGCCTGGGGGTGGACGAGCTGTCGGTGAGCGTGCCGGCGATCCCAGCGATCAAGGCCGCGGTGCGCCGCCAGCATATGGGCGACTGCCGAACCCTGGCCGAGGAAGTGCTGACCCTGGGCACCATCGCCCAGGTCCGCCAGCGCTTGTTGGTCGCCAGCCAGAGCCTTACTGAAAGGAGTGTGGAATATGTTTGAGCGAATCGGTGACTGGTTCTGGAATGCCCTGACCCCTGATCTGGTGCAGGACGAAAACCAGAGCCTACCAGCCGCTATTTCCCCGGCCATGCTCGCCGCCCTCGGCGGCGCGGCCAACCTTAAATCCTGCCGGCCGCTTGCCCTGACGCGCCTGCGCGTGGAACTGCGCGACGCCGAGCTGCTGCAGCATGACGCCCTGCGCGAAGCCGGCGTACCGGCCTTGATGACCCTGCCCGATGGGGTGTTTCATCTGTTGTTGGGTGTGCCTGAGGCAGGAGCTGCAACGCAATCGTAGCCCGGAGCTATGTAGGGTGGATGACGCCTTTTTCATCCTCCATCGCAGTTGGTGGATGGGTGAAGCGTCATCCACCCTACGGGGTCGCGGGCCTTGCGAAGAAACATAGGATCTACGGGAGCAGCTGATCGTTCCCACGTGGACGGTTCGACGCCTCGATCGATGTGGGAACGATCAAAGTCACCCAATGGT
>CBIHQF010000553.1:0-3142 GCA_966211665.1 uncultured Pseudomonas sp.
CTCGCCTGTTTTTGCGGGGCCGCCATCGGTATTGTCTTGCCTGCCTCGGCTCGGGCTTCCTGCTTCGCTCTACCTCCTGCATCCATGCAGTCGTCGCCTACGTTTTTCAACAGCCTGCTAAGCTCTGCGGGTCTCGATCGCCCGCTTCCATGGCATGACAAGCGCGCTGCCAGGCGTTGCCCGGTGCAACGCCTGGCAGCCCGCCGAGCCTATTTGTCAGTCTAGGTTAAAAATTCAGGCGCATAGGCAAGTGCGTTCGACGGCTTTCGGACGATGCATGGCCTACAGGCGTTTTTGCGGGTCCTTGAGCAGGTCGCGGATTTCCCCGAGCAGCACTTCTTCCGGGCTCGGCGCAGGAGGCAGGCTGGGCGCCACGGCTTCCTCGCGCTTGAGGCGGTTGAGCGCTTTCACCCCGACGAAGATGGCGAAGGCGATTATCATGAAATCGATGACCGTCTGGATGAATTTGCCATAGGCCAGGGTGACCGCCGGCGTCTCGGCCGTTGCGGCCTTGAGTACGATGGCCAGGTCGGAGAAATCCACCCCGCCGATCAGCACACCCAGCGGCGGCATGATGATATCGCCGACGAAAGACGAGACTATTTTGCCGAATGCCGCGCCGATAATGATGCCCACGGCCATGTCGACCACATTGCCCTTGACGGCGAAAGCCTTGAATTCGCTGAGTATGTTCATGGAAATATCCCTGTGGGTGATGGTCGGCTGAGTGTAGGCCAGGGCCATCCGATGCGGTACCGCGGGCATCCGTCGGCGCCTGTTCGCGACAGGACCGATGAACCGCCCGGCACCGGCAGACTGAGCTAGTCTCAAAGCTGGTTTACCAGGAGGACGTCGTTATGCCATTGGAACATCACCCGCTCACCCGCGAGTTCCCCGAATTCAAACAGCAGCTGCGCACCCTGGCCGCACGGGACGGGCATTTCGTCCGCCTGGCCGATGAGTACGACGCGCTCGACAAGCGCATCTATGAAGTGGAAAGCGGCCGCATGGCGATGGACGAGGTCATGCTGCTCGGGCTGAAGATGCAACGTGTCAGCCTCAAGGACGACATTGCCGCCTTGTTGAAAAACGGCGCGGGCGGTTGATCCACCTGCTATTGATCCTGATCAAGGGGCGCGTTCGACGGGGCGCTTAGGCTCGATGCTCTCACCTTCAGGAGCGGCCCCATGCACGTCGAACATCATCCCTTGATCAAGGATTTCCCCGAACTGCGCGATGCCCTGCACGAACTGCGTCGGAGCGATGCCGATTTCGCCCGACTGGCCTCGGAATACGAAGTACTGGATAAGCGCATCTGCCGCATCGAGGAGGGCGGCGAGCTGCTGGCCGAGCCGGCCCTGAACGCCTTGAAACGCCAGCGCGTCGAACTCAAGGATCGGCTCGCTCAGCGTCTCGCACCGCCGGCCAAGCAATGCTGCGGTTGCTGTCAGGGCTGATTCGACTGCCGAAGCAGCGGCTGGAACGGCTATGATGCGGGCTTTCGTCTGACGGAGTCCGCCGATGGCCAAGGCCAAGCGCATCTACGGTTGCACCGAATGCGGTGCGACTTTCCCCAAATGGGCCGGCCAGTGCGGCGAGTGCGGCGCCTGGAATACCCTGGTGGAAACCCTGCTCGAAGCCAACGCCGTCACCCCTAACGGGCGTGCCGGCTGGGCCGGCGAGCAGGCGCAGATCAAGACCCTGGCCGAAGTCAGCGTCGAGGAAACGCCACGCTTTTCCAGCGCCTCCGGCGAGCTGGACCGGGTGCTCGGCGGCGGTCTGGTGGACGGCTCAGTGGTGTTGATCGGCGGCGATCCGGGCATCGGCAAGTCGACCATCTTGTTGCAGACCCTGTGCAACGTCGCCACGCGCTTTCCGGCGCTTTACGTCACCGGTGAGGAATCCCAGCAGCAGGTGGCGATGCGCGCCCGGCGTCTCGGTTTGCCGGAAGACAAGCTCAAGGTAATGACCGAAACCTGCATCGAAAGCATCATCGCCACCGCGCGCCTGGAAAAACCCAAGGTGATGGTGATCGATTCGATCCAGACGATCTTCACCGAACAATTGCCCTCGGCGCCAGGCGGCGTGTCCCAGGTGCGCGAGAGCGCGGCCTTGTTGGTGCGCTTCGCCAAACAAAGCGGTACGTCTATCTTTCTGGTCTGCCACGTGACCAAGGACGGCGCCCTGGCCGGGCCGCGGGTGCTCGAGCACATGGTCGACACCGTGCTGTATTTCGAAGGCGAAGCCGACGGTCGCCTGCGCCTGCTGCGCGCGGTGAAGAACCGCTTCGGCGCGATCAACGAACTGGGCGTGTTCGCCATGACCGACAAGGGCCTCAAAGAGGTCACCAACCCCTCGGCGATCTTTCTCACCCGCGCCCAGGAAGAGGTGCCGGGCAGCGTGGTGATGGCCACCTGGGAAGGCACCCGGCCGATGCTGGTGGAGGTGCAGGCGCTGGTCGACACCAGCCATATGGCCAACCCGCGCCGCGTCACTCTGGGGCTGGATCAGAATCGCCTCGCGATGCTGTTGGCCGTGCTGCACCGCCATGGCGGTATCCCGACCTACGACCAGGATGTGTTCCTCAACGTGGTCGGCGGGGTCAAGGTGCTGGAAACCGCCTCCGACCTGGCGCTGATGGCCGCGGTGATTTCCAGTCTGCGCAACAGGCCGCTGCCCCATGATCTGCTGGTATTCGGCGAGGTCGGCTTGTCCGGCGAAATCCGCCCGGTGCCCAGTGGCCAGGAGCGTTTGAAGGAAGCGGCCAAGCACGGCTTCAAACGCGCCATCGTACCCAAGGGCAACGCCCCCAAAGAAGCGCCGGCCGGCCTGCAGGTGATCGCCGTAACGCGCCTGGAACAGGCGCTGGATGCGTTGTTCGAATAATCACGGGTTCGTAGCCCGAATAAGCGCCAGCGCAATCCGGGGTGCCGCCGTTCGTAGGTTGGGTTAGCGGCGACCACTTACGTTGTCGACAACACCGTAGCCAAATGCCGCGTAACCCAACAAGACGCCTGCGCGGTGCCGCTTTGGCAAAGCGTAGGGTGGGGCGAGCCTGGGCCCATACTGCCGGGCAGTATGACCGGCACCCGCAATACCGCAAACGACCTTGTTGGGTTACGCGGCGGCTGATAGCAATGGC
>CBIHQF010000554.1:0-3137 GCA_966211665.1 uncultured Pseudomonas sp.
CCAGTCGTTCCGGGGCCAGGTAGAGCATCTTGATCTCGCCGCGCTCGATCCGCGGGGCGATCTCGCGCTGCTCTTCGGCGCTAATGGTGGTGTTGAGCGCCACCGCGGCCACGCCGAGTTCATTCAGGGTCGCGACCTGGTCGTCCATCAAGGCGATCAGCGGCGACACCACCACCGCCAAGCCATCGCGCAACAACGCCGGCACCTGGAAGCACAGGGATTTGCCGCCGCCGGTGGGCATCAACACCAAGGCATCGCCGCCCGCGGCCACGCGCTCGATAATCGCCCCCTGACGGCCACGAAAGCTGTCATAGCCGAATATGTCTTTGAGGATGCGCAGTGCCTGGTCGAGCATGTAAGGTCTCCGAAACGAGCCCGGCATTATACGCACCTGTCCGGTCAGGGTCTGTCGAGGTTTCACAGTGGTGCGTCGCAGGTCCATTTCGCCACTAGTGCCCCGTCCACCATCATGTGTCGGTTTAATGCCGGGGCTGGGTGGGAGGGGCTTTAGCCGCGATTGACCGTAAGGGCGCTGAAAGCATCGCGGCTGAAGCGGAGCGCCGCCCGGCCCCTCCCACGGACTGCGACAAATGATTCGTGTCGCGACACTAGGGTATAGAGACTGATCTATAACTATCCAATCAAGTTCTCAGTACAGGGTGGCGGTCGATGAACACGGGTCTCAAGCAGTTTCTTCTCCTGTCCGCCCTCCTCCTGTTCGCGGGTTCCGCCATGCCGGCGCCACAGGGCCAGCGCCCATCGCTGCAGGTGCACCAGGGCCACTATTTCAAATATTCGATGCCCAAGGGCTGGACGGCCAACGAAACGACCAATGGCGTGGACATGATGGCGCCGGACCAGGTGACCGGCGCCTCCTTCGCGCTGCTGGTCGGTGGTTTCGGCCAGGTGCTCCCAGAACAGTTTCTGCAGTACGTGCTCAACTCCACCCCCGACCTGCAGAACCAGCAGATCCATGCGACCAACCCCCTGCCGCCCTTTCCCGGGGTGATGGGGTTGCAGTGGCAGGTCATCGAGGCGCAGCTGAGTTTCGTCTACCGCGGCACGCCGGCTCGGGCCCATGCCACTGTGGGCATCCTGCAGGGCTGGGGGCAATACTCGGCGTTCATCCGCTCTTACCAATCCGCCACGACGAATTGGCAACAGGCCCGCTACTGGTTGCCCGCGGTGGCGGAAACCGTGGTGATCACCAATCCCCGGCAGGTGGCAGGGGTCGACCAGGTAGTGCTGCCAGGGCCGATTTCCCATGACTACATCTATGGCGACTACAACCGCGCCTGGGAAGCACGCAGCCGCTCGGGCGATAGCCTCTCCCGCGACCGCAGCGAGGCCACGCTGGGCTATGAACGCAGCCTCGACCCGGCGACGGGACAGTACTACGACATGCCCTACGAGGCCTACGATGCGACCCGGGGCGGCTATCGCAACCCGGCCAGACCGGAGGAAATCCTCGAACGCGCGCCCTTGGGTGAATAAGCATGCCGGCTCGCTATCGCCGTTTGTCCCAAGCATCGATCCGCCCCATACCGCCGGTCCGCTGGCGCAATCCCTAACGCCCATGGTTGGGCCCGGATGGCTTTTTTGTCGTGCATTTGTCCCGATTTGCCTAGAACTATGGCCGCTGTAACGGGTCTGGACTAGAATCCAGCCTCGTTTACTTCTTCAAGGTAGCCTCCGATGTCCTTCGCCGAGCAATTGTCCCGCCTGCAAGCCTTCCTCGACGCCGATGAGTTGCATGAAGAGGCCCTGGACTACGTGGCCGCCCACGGTTATCTCACCGCCCTGTCGATCTGCCCGGATCAGGTTCCGCAGCGCGAGTGGATCGACGCCTTGTTCTCCGAGCCGCCGCATTACCGCAGCGATGCCGAGCGCGAAGAGATCGAAGCCACCCTGGTGCAGTTGCAGGCGCATATCGCCCGTCAATTGGCCAGCGACGACGACCCGGAAGTACCCTGCGAACTCGACCTCGGCGAAGACCCGGACGATTCCGAACTGCGCGGTTGGTGCATCGGTTTCATGGAAGGGGTGTTCCTGCGCGAGGCGGCCTGGTTCGACGACGCCGAGGACGAAGTCAGCGAACTGCTGCTGCCGATCATGGTCGGTTCCGGCCTGTTCGACGAGCAGCCGGAGTTCGCCGAAATCGCCCGCGACCGCGATCTGGTGGACAGCATGGTCGAACAGATCCCCGAGCTGCTGACCGCGCTGTTTTTGCTGTGCAATGCGCCGGAAGAAAAACCCGCTTTGCTCAAGCCGCGCCACCACTAAGCCCGCTCCACCGCCAATGGTGCGGCAAGCCGAAGAGAACCCCAATCCCGCCATTCGCTACGCCCTGCTGACCATCGGTTGGCTGAGCGTGGTGTTGGGCGTGATCGGCATTTTTCTGCCGGTGCTGCCGACCACGCCCTTCCTCCTGCTGGCGGCAGCCTGTTTCGTGCGCAGCTCCAAGCGTTTCTATCTCTGGTTGGTCGGCCATCCCAAGCTCGGCCCCTGGATTCGCGACTACCTCGACGGCAAGGGCCTGCCGCTCAAGGCCAAGGTCTATAGCATCGCCCTGATGTGGACCAGCATCGGCTTGTCCTGCTACCTGGTGCCGCTGCTCTGGGCGCGTCTCTTCATGCTCGGCAGCGCGGTGCTGGTCAGCCTGTACATCCTCAGGCAGAAAACCCTGGCAATCGCCGAGCGCCTGAACGAGCGGTGAGTCGTAGGTGATAAGTGACTTGTCATAAGCGGCAAGTTCCGTAGCCCTGGATAGGCCTGGGCACAATCAGGGATTGCGCTCTGCGCCTGTACTGCGACTCTTGATAGTCTTTTGTCCAACAATTAGCACGGGGCCCGCTAACCCAACGGACTGTGCACAGCCCATAGATCCTACGTCCACCTGCAAGGCTTGCAACTTCGTAGGGGTGGATGACGCTTTATCCATCCACCAATAGCGATGGTGGATGAAAAAGGCGTCATCCACCCTACCCGGCCCCTATAGCCCAGGCGCAATCCGGGAGCCGTTTGCATGCTACGCCGCAATGTTGCAATGCCACTGCAAACACCCGGCAAGAACCCCGGGTAACGCCTAGACTTTTTGCATCCCCAGCAGAGGCACGGTCGATGCTGCAACCACGCCA
>CBIHQF010000555.1:0-3131 GCA_966211665.1 uncultured Pseudomonas sp.
TGCCTGTTGGCGCAGAGCGGGCGTTTGAATGGCGAGCCCGCGACTGCCACCTGGTGGCTGGCACCCAGCATGCAAGCGCGCTTTCCCAAGGTGGATTGGCGGTTCGAGCAGGCCCAGGTCGCCAATCGCCTGAGCGTGACGGCATCCGGCGTCAGCGGCTACTTGTCGATTGCCCGAGAGCTGATAGAGCGGCAAATGGGAGAGGCGATCTATCGCGATATCGCCAGACTGATGGTGTTGCCGCGCCCCGAGCCCGCCACGTCGGTATTCCGCAGCATCGGTTTGATGGAGAACGCCGACCCTTTGCTACGCCGGTTGCACCTGCTGGTGGAGCGCTTGCCGGCGCAGCAGCTCAGCGTGCAGCGGCTCGCCGATGAGCTCGCTGTTTCCGCGCGCACGCTGGCCCGTAAAGTCCAGGCGCTGACGGGCAATGCGGTGTCGGATCAGGTGCGCCTGATCAAACTCAATCAGGCTGGGGAACGGTTGATCGTGACGAGCGATCCGATCAGCCGCATCAGCGATGCGCTGGGGTATACGGACGAATCCAGCTTCAGGCGGACTTTTAAGCAAGTGACCGGCCTCACCCCGGCCGCTTATCGGCAGCAGTTCAGGCTTTAGCAGGCCGTTGAAAAACTACCTGCGTTGGCAATACTGCGTTAAAAACGGCCTGGGACTCGGCGTCTCAAAATGCTCATTTACAGCGCGTAAACTCGCATGCGAGCCCAGTCCGCTTTTTCGGCCGTTTTTGTGGGGACGCCTAGTCCTTGTCTTGCCTGCCTCGCCGACGTTTTTCAACGGCCTGTTAGCTGATCGGAGTCTTTTGGGGTAATGCATCCAGCTGGTCGCTATTTAGGCTTTCTCGGCTGAAAGTCCACGATGTTGCGCTGGCCGTTCACCTCTTTCATCGGCGAAAGCAAGTGTGGGGAGACATTCCATTTCTGCCCGGCTTCGGTGATCACAGTGACGGTTTTCTGGTTGTACTTGACCAGCGTGCCGATTTGCCGCTCGCGGCCTGAGGGCATAAAACTGACTCGCTGACCGATCTTGAAAGCCATCATGTCCTGATGGTTTTGCATCGATTCGCGAAACTTCAAGCGCTCGACGATTTGCCGATTCAAATCCGTCAGTTCATCGGTGCTTAGCTGATCGAGCTGTTTGTAGAGGTCGTTTCAGCTATCCGGCAATCTCTGCAATGCCTGTTGTAGCCAGCCGAAGCGCACATGTTCCTGTTCGAGGCGCAGGCGTTCGCCGAGACGGTCTTCGCGCAGTTCGCGATAAAGCGCCTGTTCGGCATCGGTCAGGTGGCCGAGGTTGGCGTTGCAGCGCTTGTCGGCTGGCTCCTGGCCCCAGAGCGCCTGGTGTTCCAGCAGGGTGGCGCGATCCATCAGCAGCGAATTGGCCTGCGGCAGGTGCGCGCGCAGGCGGTCGAGGATGGCGAAACCGTGGGTGTCGATATCGCCCCAGTAATGCAGCGGCTGCTCGTGCAACCAGGGAATCTCGCTGAGGCGTTCCAACGCGTAGCCCTGACCGAGAATCACCACTGCGCGCTCGTGGGCGGGAAAGGCCAGGGCGTTGGTTTCGTTCTCGGTGACGAACACCCGTGCAAGATCGAGCTTGAGCCGGGCGATCTGCTCGACCGGTGCGCTGAGATCGTGCAGGCCGCTTATTGCAAGAGCAGGATCGAGAATGCGCAAGCGTACCAGCAGCGGCTTGTCGCGTAGCCCGTAGCGCCGGGAAAACCCGCGTACGCCGCGGGCCTCGGCATCCAACACTTCGGCTTGCAGCACCCGGTCGAGCAGCTCGCCAAGCAGGCCGCGGCGCTGTTCGATGAATTTGCTGTCCACCCCGGCGATATCCAGTTGGCGCAGGTAGATACCCGAATGCGGGTGCGCACGGAACCAGTCCAATACCGCCAGCACCTTGGTCCAATGCTCGGCCTGTTCCAGGGCGCGCAACGGATAGCGTGCCAGCCAGTCGTGCAGTTCAGGGAAGCCGGCCAGGGTCAACCGGCTCAACCGGGCGAAACGCTCGGCTTCGCGACCTTTGCCGAGCATCGCCAGGGCGGCGTTCAGGTTGTCGAGGCGGGCACCGACGGGGACCTGGTTGCGACCGAGCTGGCGGTGGTTGATCGTCTGCCAGTCCAGACGGTAATGGCCTTCGCCTTCCTGCAACTGGCGAATCCACTGGCGCACCTCGTCGAAACGCTCGGCCAGCGCCTTGCTGTCCGGGCGCTTGAAGCGCAGGGCCAGTGGGAACAGCGGCTCGCCGAGCAACTGCGTGCGCAACAGAACGCCCTGATCCCACAGGCGCTGTACCTGGGCGCGCAGGTCGGTGGGGGTGGTCCAGGTCATGGTTTCAGGCGATCCTCGATCTGAGTGGCTGACGCTGCGCTTTGTAGGATTGCGGCATTTCCCATCTTGTGGGTAGCGCCCAGCGGCGAAAGCAGTTCCGTAGCCTGGATTAGCGCCAGCGTAATCCGGGAGAGCGTTCCCCGGATTACGCTTAGGCTAATCCAGGCTACGGTGTTGGCTGTTTCTCCCTGCTTCGGTTTTAATTCCCTCGAATTCGAGGGAATTAAAACCCGGATTATTGAGCTGTTCCCAAACGCCAAGGAACAGCACGGTATCCTTGTTCTTGAGCCATTGCTCGATCAGGGCGCTGCCGCCCTCGAAGTTCCTGACCATGTCGGTGAGCGAGATGTAGTCCTGCTCATTGCGGGTAGTGATGCCGACCTCGGTTCCTTTAACGATGATTTTCTTATTTTTCATGCCGTTTCCCGTCCGTTGGTGAATGGGTATGAAAGCGTCATTCAGCTTTCGCTCTTCCGTTCTTCCTTCTCCCGCCGATACTCCTCGATGGAGAGGCAGCGCAGCATCGATTCGCGGCCTTGTTGGTTATGCACGAAGCCGACGCTGGCGACATAGGGTTCGATGATGTGGATCTTTTGCAGCGGAGTGACGATCAGCAGTTGCAGGTTGAGTTTCTTGAACAGTTCCAGGCCGTAGCGGGCGGATTCGTCGGAGCCGCGGCCGAAGGCTTCGTCGATGACCACGAAGCGGAACGAACGCGAGCGGGTGGCGCCCCATTCCAGGCCGAACTGGTAGGCGAGGCTGGCGGCCAGCACGGTGTAG
>CBIHQF010000556.1:0-3119 GCA_966211665.1 uncultured Pseudomonas sp.
GATCGTGTCGAAGCTCGGCTGGCAGTGCTGGGCATCACAGCTACGCAGGGACGAACCGAAGTGGGAATTGACGCGCATGGCCGGCAGGTAGAAGGAAGTTCCTCCACGTAACTGTGCGTTGTAGCCGAAATCGATTCGCCCTTCCTCGCCAAAAGTTTGCAGGCCACGGGTGAAAGCAGCGACGCAAAGGCTCGTGTACCCCGACGGGGCAGGTGTGGCGGGAATGCTCTGGGCATCGCGCGGGTCGCTGCCGGCCAGCCGCTCATTTTCGTCATCGATACCATCGCCATCGGTGTCGCTATCGAATAAATCGAGGGTACCGTCGCCATCCAGGTCGTTGCGCTCCTCGCACTGATTGTTCCAACTCAGGGCACCGATGGCTGCCGGCACTGTCTCGACCTTGGCCAAAGTACCGATATCGATGCTGCGCGCACTCAGAGCGCCACGCCAGCGCGCGGCGAATTCGCTACGGTAATCGCCTTCGACATAGGCAACGGCATTGACCAGGCTGGCGGAACCTTGGTTGATACCGCCATTGACGATCAACTGTAATTTGTCCGGGTTACCCGCGCCATTCTCAGCGGCGTTCAACCGTGCCTGGAACGGCAGTTCGAAACCGCTACCGACCATCACGCGGGCGCTGCCCCCGGACACTTGCAACTGCCCGCTACTGGCGATATCCAGCCGACCGATCCAGTAACGCCCTGGCGCCAGGGTTACCCGCGCGCCATAGCCGATACTCAGGCGCTGAATATAGTAGGCCTGATGGCGCGTGCTGAAACTCAAATCGGCGCCGGCGTCCACGTCGATGTGGCGATAGCTGTTCAGTGCGTCGCCGCCCGCTTCGCCACTGGCCATGTAGGTCAGACGCAAATCATGCTCGGTGGTCAGCGAAGGAAGCACCAATGGTCCAAGGCTGGCGGTTACTTGACCGCTGGCTTTGCAGTTGCTGCTGCCGCAGGTAGCCGCACTCCAGGGGTTGGCCTGCACCCGCGCGGTATCGATCGAAGCACTTGGATTGGCCAGCAGTTGCGCGCCCCACTGGAATTTGACGGAGCCAATGGATCCATGGGTCTGCAAGCCACCGGAAAAAACGGCGCGGCACGACTCGACCGCCCATGCGCCATTGCACAGGCTCAACAGCCAGATCAGCCCCAGCAGCAGCTTAAGCCTGCTACCTCCCTCCAGCATCCCCATAGCTTTTCCGTCCGCAAAAGCGGCAACTCATGCTGCCGTTTGTCCTGGTGTGTGGCCCGTCGGCCGTTTGGCAGTTAGCAGGCCGTTGAAAAACTACCTGCGTTGCCATCGCGGCGTTAAAAACAGGCTCGGGCGCGAGTCCGATCAAAATGCTCATTTACAGCTCGTAAACTCCGCTTTTTCGCCTGTTTTTGCCTTGCGCTGGCTGCCTCGCCTACGTTTTTCAACTGCCTGTTCGCTCGTCTAATGCGAGCTGTATTCCACTTTCACTTGCTTCAGCGACTCGACACTCAGGCTTTTTACCGCCTGTTTAAGCGCCTGAGGGGCCAGTTTTTCGCGAATGCCGCCGCTGACTTCGTTCAACGGTTTTGCCGGCAAGCGGTGCTCATCGGTAACTCGCACCAGCAGTAGTTGGTCCTTGATATACAGTGGGGCGATCGAGCCTACCGCCGTCGGCTCCACCAGGCTGCGCAAGGGTTGCTCCAGCAGCTCGAGCTTGAGACGGCTCTGCCGGTATTCGAGCGGTTTACCCTCGTCGCGCCAAGCCGCCACCAGCGCTTGCCAATCATTGCCCTGAACCTTTGGCCCGCTGAGCAGCGCGATCAGCTCCGTGCGTTGCGCCTCATCCAGCGTTTGGCTGTTGCCGATGATCTCGAAACTCTTCTCGACCCCGCCGCCGAACTCGTCGGGGTGCCGATTGTAGTAGTCCACCACCTGCTCGGTGGTTACCGGCTCAGGCGTGGCGTGGGCTTGCAGGTAATGCCGGACCAATAGCTCTTCGCGATAGGCCTGGGCCTTGAGGTCGAGCTGAGCACGTTCGGATGCATCCAGTTCGCGCTCGGCCAGCAACGCCATGGCCCGACTGCTGACAAGACTCTCGAGAATCTTGCGCTCCACTTCCTCGGTGGCGAACAAGGGCGCCGATTCGCCGAGCGTGCGTTCGATGGTCAGTTCCAGTTGAGCACGGGTGATCACGCTATCGTCCACCGTGACCAGCGTCGCGGAGGGTTCGACCGGAACATTTTCCAGGGCCTGACGACTTTCGTCTTCGCAGCCGGCAAGGAGCAGGCCTATGAATACGTAGGTGAGCCACCGCTTAACTGGCAGCACGATCGTCTTCACTCTGCGCAGCGGTCTCTTCGGTTTCGGCCGGGCGTGGGGTTTTCCGTTCGATCTTCGCCGCTTGCTTGAGGCGGTCGAGTTCGGCCTGTTTGGCTTCCTGGCGCAAGCGATAACGGATGTCGCCGCTGACCGCTTCGAAGGGTTGCTTGATTATCTGCGGCCCCTCGATGACCTTGACCACATGGAAACCGAACGGTGTGACCAGCGGCTCGGACAACTCGCCCGCCTTCATCGCGAACACCTTGTTACTGAAACTCGGATCGATAGCGCCTTCTTGCAGCCAGCCAAGGTCGCCCGCTTGCTTGGCGGAGAGTTGATCCTCGGAGTACTCCTCGGCCAGCAAGGCGAAATCTTCTTGGGCGTTGGCCCGCGAATACACTTCCTGAGCTTTGGTCAGCAGGGCCTGGCGCTCGGCCTCGCTCATGGCCTGATTGGTGCGCAACAGGATATGCGCGACATGAATCTTCTTCGCCTGGAACTGATCAGGGTTAGTGGCGTAGAAATTACGCACCGCTTCGTCGGTCACCCGCTCACGCAGGAACTCTTCGAAATAGCGGCTGATCAGCATTTGCTTGCGGAACTCGGCCACCTCGGTTTCGATCTGCTCGACAGGCAGCAAGCCCTGTTCCTCGATCTGCCCGGCCAAACCCTCGCGCTCCAGATACTCGTCGAGCTCGCGGCTGACCCATTGGTCGTTCTGCGTGGGTACGCGTTTGAACTTCAAATAGGCCTCGAAGCGTTCCTGAGTAACCGGCTTGCCGTTCACTTCGGCAATGGAGTCGCCGGTGGAGTCGCAACCA
>CBIHQF010000557.1:0-3118 GCA_966211665.1 uncultured Pseudomonas sp.
ATCAGTAATCCTAGCCCGCGATCAGATTGCGTAGGGCGGGTGAAACCCGCCAAACCACAGGGGCCCGCAAGGCACTGCGGGTTGCACCCGCCCTACAGTTGCGCCGCGACCCAGGCCCTGACCTCGGCATAGGGATAGTTCTCCAAGGCGGCGAAACCAGCGATCTGCCGGGCTTTGAGCTTGGTGAACAGCGGTACGCTGATGCCACAGAGAAAGCGCGTCAGGCATTCGGCGCTGGGGGCTTGGCCTTTGGCTTGCTGATGCTTAGCCGTGAAACCGCCGCACAGGCTATGCAGATCCTGCTCGGCCAAGGGCCGCAACGCGGGCGGCGCGGGCAGGTGGGCGACTTGGCCGTGGCACACCGAGCAATGGCCGCAGCGCTGCGGCGCCTGGGCATCGCCGAAATAGGCGGCCAGGCGCTGGCTCAGGCATTGCTCGCTGGCGAACAGCGCGAGCATCGCATGGATGCGTTCGATCTCGCTGGCCTCGTGTTGGCTGAAATAGGCATGCAGCTCGGCGCTCAGGGCGGCGGGATCGAAGCTGGGGTCGAGCAGGGCGTAGACCTCGGTCATCTGCTTGCTTTCCAGCTCGATCCAGCCTTTTTCCTGAAAGAAATCCAGGGCCTTGATCACCCGCCCGCGTTCGGCCCGATGCTGCTGGTAGAGCGCGTCGAAATCCAGGGTGCACCAGGTGCGGGCGCGTTGCGCGCTGCTTATCACGGCTTCGACGAACTGTCGTCGCTCGCCTTCGAACTGGGCCGCGAGCGCCTCGGGCTCGATCAGGTATTTGAAGCGGTACTCGGCGAAGTAGGCGTAGCGCGGGGCGATGATGCCGCGCAGTTCCAGCTGCACCAACAGGGTTTTCAGCGGCAATTGGCGGATATTGCTCTGCTCGCTCAAGGCGTTGAGCATCAGTTCCCACTGGCCATCCTGGCTGCTGTGCAGCAATTCGTCGAGCACGCAGCGAATGCCGCTCAGCTCCGGCGTATCGCCGTAGACGAAATTCTCCAGCACGTTGAGGCTGTCGCGATTGGCCAGCACCAGGCAGTCGGAGGGTTGGCCGTCGCGCCCGGCGCGGCCGATTTCCTGGCTGTAGTTCTCGATCGATTTCGGCAGGTCGTAGTGCACCACGTTGCGGATATCCGCCTTGTCGATGCCCATGCCGAAGGCGATGGTGGCGACTATGCAGTTGATCCGCCCAGCCATGAACTGGCGCTGGATCGCCTCGCGCGCTTCATGGGCCATGCCGGCGTGGTAGGCGTTGGCGGAGATGCCGCCTTGGCTCAGGCGTTCGGCCACCTGCTCGGCGGTTTTCTGCTGGGTGACGTAAACGATGCTCGGCTGCTCGGCCTTGGCGCCCAGCCATTCGCTCAGGCGGCGCTGCTTGTCCCGGCCGGCGACCGGCTCGACCAACAGGTTCAAATTCGGCCGATAAAAGCCGGTGGTGATCACATCGGCCGGGGCGATGGCGAACTTGGCCTGTATATCGGCGATCACCGGCGGCGTGGCCGTGGCGGTCAGCAGCAATACCTGAGGGATGCGGAACTGGCGCTGGTAATCCGGCAGCTTGAGGTAGTCCGGGCGGAAGTTATGGCCCCACTCGGAAATGCAGTGGGCCTCGTCGATCACCAGCAGGGAAATCGGCACCTGAGCGATAAAGTTGCGGAAGCGCTCGTTCTTCAGGCGCTCCACCGAAATCATCAGAATCTTCAGCTCGCCGGCCTTGGCCCGCGCCATCACCACGCTGGCGTCGTCGCGACTCTGCGCCGAATCGATGCTGGCGGCGCTGATGCCGCGTTCGTGCAGAAAGGCCAACTGATCCTGCATCAGCGCCAACAACGGCGAGACCACCAGGGTCAAATGCGGGAGGTGCAGGGCCGGCAACTGGTAGCACAGCGACTTGCCCGAACCGGTGGGGAAGATCGCCGCCGCCGAGCGCCCGGCCAGCACCGCGCTGACCACCGCCTCCTGACCGGGACGCAGTTGGTTGAAACCGAAAACCCGTTGCAAGGTGCTCATATGCTGTCACTCCGTTGACCGCCGAATGGCCTGTGACCATAAGGCGGGCTGGGGAGGGCTACCCCAAAATCGATGGCCCGGTAGCCCGGATGCAATCCGGGAGCGGTTTCGGCGGCGATACATTCCCCGGATTGCATCGGGCTACGGTAGGGCAGTTGGGTAGGGTGGATGACGCCTTTTTCATCCACCATCGCAGTTGGTGGATGGGTGAAGCGTCAGCTACGCGCCCCGATCCCCCCTACGAGGTCGCAGGCCTTGTAAATAAACATAGGTTCTACGGACAGATGACATCCGAAAACAACAAAGCCGCCCGAAGGCGGCTTTGTCTGACGCAAACGGCTTAGAGCTGCGGGCCGGCGTTCTTGATCGCGTCGCTGACATCGAACTTCTTGAAGTTGTCGATGAACAGCTTGGCCAGACCTTTCGCGGCTTCGTCGTAGGCGTTCTGGTCGGCCCAGGTGTTGCGCGGGTTGAGCAGGTTGGTTTCGACGCCCGGTACCGAGGTCGGCACGCTGAGGTTGATGATCGGCAAGTGCTCGGTTTCGGTGCCGATCAGCGCGCCGCTCTGGATCGCCGCGATCACCCCACGGGTGGTCGGGATGTTGAAACGCTTGCCGACGCCGTAGCCGCCGCCGGTCCAACCAGTATTGACCAGGTAGACCTTGGAGCCGAAGCCGCGGATGCGCTTGATCAGCAGTTCGGCGTACTCACCGGCCGGACGCGGGAAGAAGGGTGCGCCGAAGCAGGTGGAGAAGGTCGACTTGATGCCGGCGCCGCTGCCCATTTCGGTGGAGCCGACCAGCGCGGTGTAGCCGGAGAGGAAGTGGTAGGCCGCTTGCTCTTCGTTGAGGATCGACACCGGCGGCAGTACGCCGGTCAGGTCGCAGGTCAGGAAGATCACCGCATTCGGCTCGCCGCCGAGGTTCTTCTCGGAACGCTTCTCGACGTGGCTCAGCGGGTAGGCGGCGCGGCTGTTCTGGGTCAGGCTGTCGTCGGTGTAATCCGGGATGCGCTTGTCGTCGAGGACAACGTTTTCCAGCACGGCGCCGAACTGGATGGCTTTCCAGATCACCGGCTCGTTCTTCTCGGACAGGTCGATG
>CBIHQF010000558.1:0-3115 GCA_966211665.1 uncultured Pseudomonas sp.
GTTGCACGTTGCCGATGCACTCGAAGCTGTAGTCGACGCCGCCATCGGTCATCTCCACGATCACGTCCTGGATCGGCTTGCTGTGCTCTTTCGGATTGACGAAGTCGGTGATTCCCAGTTCACGGGCCACGGCCTCCTTCGCCGGATTGATGTCGATGCCGATAATGCGCGAGGCCTTAGCCATTTTGGCGCCGATGATCGCCGCCAGGCCGATGCCGCCGAGACCGAAGATGGCCACGGTGGAACCTTCGGTGACCTTGGCGCTGTTGAGCACCGCACCGATGCCGGTGGTCACGCCACAGCCCAGCAAACAGACTTTCTCCAGCGGCGCTTCCTTCGGGATCACTGCCACGGATACTTCCGGCAACACGGTGTACTCGGAGAACGTCGAACAGCCCATGTAGTGGTAGATCGGCTGACCCTGGTAGGAGAAACGGCTGGTGCCGTCCGGCATCAGACCCTTGCCCTGAGTCGCGCGAACCGAGCTGCACAGATTGGTCTTGTTGGATTTGCAGAACTTGCATTGGCCACATTCGGCGGTGTACAGCGGGATCACGTGGTCACCCACCTTCACCGAGGTCACGCCCTCGCCAATCGCCTCGACGATACCGCCGCCCTCATGCCCAAGAATGCACGGAAACACACCCTCCGAATCCTGCCCGGATAAGGTATAGGCGTCGGTATGACAGACGCCGCTGGCGACGATGCGCACCAATACCTCGCCGGCTTTTGGCGGCGCGACATCCACCTCGACGATTTGCAGCGGCTGGTTGGGAGCGAAAGCGACGGCGGCGCGGGACTTGATCATGGGTGCGATTCCAATTCGTGGCGGAAGCAGGCAGTGTAATTCATCGCCAAACAGGGATAATTAGCCATTCAAAAATACATTACTGCCATACAGGGATAATCTATGAGCGCGCATCGCTGGGATGGGCTCGACGAATTCGTCGCCGTTGCCGAACAGGGCAGCTTTCAGCGCGCCGCCGAACGCCTGCGGATGTCCTCATCGCATGTCAGCCGCCAGGTCGCCCGTCTGGAAGAACGCTTGCAAGCCCGTTTGCTGTATCGCACCACCCGCCGCGTGTCGCTGACCGAGGCCGGGCAGACCTTTCTGGCCCGCTGCCAACGCCTGATAGAGGAACGCGATCAGGCGTTTCGCGCGATCGGCGATCTGCAAGGCGCGCCCACTGGACTGTTGCGCATGACCGCGGCGATCGCCTATGGCGAGCGCTTTATCGTGCCGCTGGTGAATGAGTTCATGGCGCAGCATCCGCAGTTGCGGGTGGAGATCGAATTGACCAACCGCAATCTGGACCTGGTGCATGAAGGCTACGACCTGGCGATCCGGCTCGGTCGCCTCGGCGAATCGCGCCTGGTCGCCACGCGCATCGCCCCGCGCGCCATGCACCTGTGCGCCGCGCCCAGCTATCTGGCGCACTACGGGCGCCCGCACAGCCTGTCGGAATTGGCCCGGCACAACTGCCTGATCGGCACCGGCGATACCTGGATGTTTCAGGCGGACGGCCGCGAATACCCGTTCAAACCCAGCGGCAATTGGCGCTGCAACAGCGGCCAGGCGGTACTGGATGCGGCGCTACGCGGTTTCGGCCTGTGCCAATTGCCCGACTACTACGTGCAGGAGCCGCTCGGCCACGGCGCGCTGGTCGCCCTGCTCGAACAACACCGCCCACCCAATACCGCGGTCTGGGCGGTGTACCCGCAGCAGCGCTTTCTCTCGCCGAAGGTCGCTTTGCTGGTCGAGTTTCTCAAACGAGGCCTGGCGCAGCGGAGCGAATATCAGGCCCAACGGGCCTGACGCGGCGCGAGCAATCGCGCTGAACCTCAAGCGGCCACTCTCCGTCGAAATGCATACTTCGGCGAAACACGCCCAACCGCCACTCGCCCAGCAACGCTTTGACCGCTAGTCAGGAGACTTGTCATGAACGCTCCGCTCAATCGCGAACACCTCAAGCAGCTTCTGAGCGAATGCAAAGCACCCTGCATCTCGCTCTATCAGCCGACGCACCGCAGTATTCCCAAGCGCCAGCAGGATCAGATCCGCTTCAAGAATTCGCTGCGCCAACTGCATGAACGGGTACGCCAACAAACACCGGAACAAGCCGATGAATTGCTGCATCCGCTACAGGCGCTGCTCGACGAGCCCGAGTTCTGGGAGCACACCGGCGACGGCATCGCGGTGTTCAGCGCGCCGGGCACCTTCCGCGCCTACCATCTGCAACACCCGGTCGCGGAACACACGACGGTCGACCGGCGTCCCCACCTGAGACCGCTGCTGCAGTTCGCGCAATCGGTGGAACGCTTTCAGATTCTCTGCCTCAGCCGCGACTCGGTGCGCCTGTTCGAGGGCAATCGCGAAGCGCTCGACGAGGTGCCACTGGTCACGCAGGTACCCCGCACCCTGGAACAGGTGCTCGGCAACACATTGACCGAAAAGAGCCAAAGCGGCTTCCCCCAGGGCTTCGGCCGTGCAGGCGAACGAGGCGCCTCGATGCAAGTGGAAGCCGGTGGCAGCGGCAAACAGGGCGAAATAGACCGCGACCGGGATCGTTATTTCCAGGCTGTCGACAAAGCCATACTCGACCACCATTCGCACCCCGCCGAACTACCGCTGATTCTCGCCGCACTGCCGGAGCACCAGACGCATTTTCGGCGCATCAGTCGAAATCCCATGCTGCTGGACGAAAGCATCGACTGCGACCCATCCGCCATGACACCCGACGAACTGCGCGACAAGGCCTGGCAGGCGATGCAGCCCCGCTACCTGGAGCGTCTCGCGCAACTGCTCGACCGCTATGGCGAAGCGCAGGCCCAAGGCCTGGCCAGCGACAAGCTCGGGGACATCGCCCAGGCCCTAGTGGAAAACCGGGTGGCGACGCTATTGGTCGAGGCCGAACGAGAACTTCACGGGCATATCGAGCGGGACAGCGGTCAGGTGCAGGTGGTCGCCGGAACACAGGATGCGCCAGACCTGCTCGATGAGTTGTCCGCCTGGGTGCTCGAGCTCGGCGGCGAGGTGCTGGTCATGCCGCGCGAACATATGCCGAGCAAGAACGGGGCGGCGGCAATTTATCGCTTCTAGCGGGAGAGCCGCTCG
>CBIHQF010000559.1:0-3092 GCA_966211665.1 uncultured Pseudomonas sp.
CGCCAACGCCGTCGCCAACGTGTTCGTCAACACCAACATGGCCGCCGCCGGTGGCCTGATCGCCGCGCTGATCGTGGCGCGCATCCTGTTCGGCAAGGCCGACCTGACCATGGCCCTGAACGGCGCTCTGGCCGGCCTGGTGGCGATCACCGCCGAACCGCTGACCCCGACCGCGCTGCAAGCGACCCTGATCGGTGGCGTCGGTGGCGTGCTGGTGGTGTTCTCCATCCTGGGCCTGGACAAACTCAAGCTCGACGATCCGGTCGGCGCCATTTCGGTGCACGGCGTGGTCGGCATCTGGGGCCTGTTGGCGGTTTGCCTGACCAACGGCGACGCCAGCCTAGGCGCTCAACTGCTCGGCATCGGCGCGATCTTCGCCTGGGTGTTCGTCGCCAGCCTGATCGTCTGGTCCATCATCAAGCTGGTGATCGGCCTGCGGGTAACCGAGGAAGAAGAATACGAAGGCGTGGATATCGCCGAATGCGGTATGGAAGCCTATCCGGAGTTCACCAAGAACTGATTACCGGCGTTTCGACGAGGGCGCCTTATGGCGCCCTTTGTTTTTTCTGACAGCGCGCTAGAATGCGCGCCGTTGAGCGTATTTTCCTTTTCAGGGGGTGTTCGCTCCAGTCAGCACATGGAGGCGCTGGTGGTATAGGCCAGGCACGGTCATTTGAATTTTTTCCGGCGACGTTCGAAAGATCACGCAGCTGGGCTATAACTAACCTGCTTTTCGCAAGTCATGAGGCTGAACATGAGCGACGAAGAACTGGAACAAGACGAGCTGGAAGGGGCTGACGAGGACGACGGCGAGGAACTGGCGTCGGCCGCTGATGACGCGGGTGATGACGGCGACGACGGTGACGATGACGTAGTCGCCACCGGCAAGAGCAAAGCCAAGGCCAAGGCCGCGGTCGATGTCGATGAGTTGCCCAGCATCGAAGCCAAGCAGAAGGAACGCGATGCCCTTGCCCGCGCCATGGAAGAGTTTCTCTCGCGTGGCGGCAAGGTGCAGGAAGTCGAGCCCAATGTGGTTTCCGATCCGCCCAAGAAGCCCGATAGCAAGTACGGCAGCCGCCCCATCTAGCGGTTGCAAGCATAAAAGCCCGCATGCCAAAAGCCTGCGGGCTTTTTTACGACTGGCCGGGTCGTAGGATGGGTTAGCCGCCGTGGCGATCTTTGGCAATGGCATATTTTGGGCGGGCGGCGTAACCCATCATTGCGGTGTGCCTGCGGGCGCTCTGTCGGGTTACGCGGCGCCTGGATTCGTGGCTGCTCGGGAGCGGGGTCGCCGCTAATCCGACCTACGCGGCTATGCGGCACTTTTCAACATCGTAGATCAGCGCCAGCTGTGCAGCAGCGCCGGTAGCTCGGCCAGGCTGCGGATCTGCCCATCCGGCGATTGCGCGGCTTCCCAGGGCTTGCCCAGGGGGTTGAACCAGATCGCCCGCAGGCCGGCGGCCTGGGCGCCGGCTATGTCGTCGCTGGGATGATCGCCGATGTGCACGGCATGCTCGGCGCCGATGCCGGCCCGCTTGAGCGCTTCCTGGAAGGGTTTAGGGTCGGGCTTGCCGACCCCGAGTTCTTCGGCGCAGAGGCTGAAGCGGAAGTAATCGGCCAGGCCCAGGCGACGTACATCGGCATTGCCGTTGGTGATCACTCCGAGCTGGAAGCGGTTGGCGAGAATTTCCAGGGTGGGGTGCACTTCGGCGAACAGCTCGATTTGATGGCGGGCGGTGAGGAACACCTGAAAACCGCCTTCGGCCAGGATCTCGGCTTCATGGCGGGCATATCCGGCGTCTTCCAGGGCGTGCAGCAGGATGCGCCGCCGCAGCTCGCTGAGGCGGTGCTTGAGGCTCGGTTCTGCCTGCAGCAGGCCGGCGCGGATCGTCCACAGGTGTTCCACCGACACCGGTCCCAGGCGCGGGGCGTGCATGGCCAGCCAGTTGCGCAACGCGGCTTCGGCATCCTGCATCACCGGGGTGACGTCCCACAGGGTGTCGTCGAGATCGAAAGTGATCAGCTTGATGGTCATTCGTCGTTGCCTTTACGTTTGGCCCGCGGGTGGGCGCTGTCGTACACCGTGGCCAGGTGTTGGAAGTCCAGGTGGGTATAGATCTGCGTGGTGGCGATATCGGCGTGGCCGAGCACCTCCTGCACCGCGCGCAAATCCTGCGAGGACTCCAGCATAGGACTGGCGAACGAGTGACGCAGCATGTGCGGATGCAGATTTTGCCCGAGTTCGCGCACGCCGGCCTGGCGTACCCGCAGCTGCACCGCGCGCGGGCCGATGCGCCGGCCCTGCTGGCTGATAAACACCGCGCCGTCGCCCGGTTTGGCCAGGGCGCGCAGCGGCAGCCACTGCTCCATGGCCTCGCGCGCCATGCGGCCGATCGGCAGTTCGCGGGTCTTGTTGCCCTTGCCGATCACCCGCACCAAGCCGGCGGGCAGGTCCAGGCCGTCGAGGTTCAAGCTGACCAGCTCCGACAGACGCAAGCCCGAGGAGTAGAACAGCTCGAGCATGGCCTGGTCGCGGCGGGCGATAAAGTCGTCTTCCAGAGCGCCATCGAGCAGTTGCGCGGTGCGATCGGCGTCCAGGGTTTTCGGCAAGCGGCGCTCGCCTTTCGGCGGCGTCAGGCCGCTGGCCGGGTCGTTCTGGCAAATGCCTTCGCGAATCAGATAACGATACAGTCCGCGGGTCGCCGAGAGCAGGCGCGCAAGGCTGCGGCTGGACTGGCCTTCGAGGTTGAGCCGGGCGACCAGGCGGCGCAAACGCTGAGTGTCCAGCGCCGACCAGGCGGGCAGTTGCTCGCGCTCGCAATAGGCCAGCAGCTTGCTCAGGTCGCGGCTATAGCCATCGAGGGTATGCGCCGACACCTGGCGCTCGCTGCGCAGGTGTTCGAGGTAGGCGTCCAAATCAGCTGCAAGCTTCAAGCTTCAAGCTCCAAGTGGATGGGGGCGTTGGCCGCGGCCTACACTCGGCTTTTGCTGTTTCTTGCCGCTCGAGGCTTGCAGCTTGTCGCTGTTTTTAGTCGCTGGTGGATGAAAAAGGCGTCATCCACCCTTGTATGTTGAGTCCATGGTCAACGACG
>CBIHQF010000560.1:0-3085 GCA_966211665.1 uncultured Pseudomonas sp.
GGCATCCAGTTCGTCATCGTGGTGATCGGCTTCTTCAGCGTCAGCGAAGTGCTGTTGATGCTGGAAAAAACCCATAGCGGGCAAAAAGCGGTGAAAGCCAGCGGCCGCCTGCTGTTCAACTTCAAGGAGTTCTGCTTCAGCTTCTGGACCATGGTGCGCAGCGCCGTCGCCGGCTTCGTCATCGGCACCCTGCCCGGCGCCGGAGCGACCATCGCCAGCGCCATGACCTATATGAGCGAAAAGCGCATGGCCGGCGTCAGCGGCAAGTTCGGCGAGGGCGACCTGCGCGGTCTGGCGGCGCCGGAAGCGGCCAACAACGCCTCGGCCTGCGGCTCGCTGATCCCCATGCTGACCCTCGGCGTACCGGGCTCCGGCACCACCGCGGTGATGATCGGCGCGCTGACGCTGTACAACATCACCCCCGGCCCGTTGTTGTTCGAACAGCAGCCGGATGTGGTCTGGGGCCTGATCGCCTCGCTGTTCATCGGCAACGTCATCCTGCTGGTGATGAACATCCCGCTGGTCGGCTTGTTCGCCCGCATGCTCAGCGTACCCAACTGGGTATTGGTGCCGGCGATCACCGCGGTCAGCATGGTCGGCGTCTATGCGGTGCACAGCACCACCTTCGACCTGGTGTTGATGGTCGGCCTCGGCGTGTTCGGCTACATCCTGCGTAAGCTGGATTTCCCGCTGTCGGCATTGATCCTCGGCTTCGTTCTCGGCGAGCTGATGGAGGACAACCTGCGTCGTGCCCTGTCGATCTCAGCCGGCGACCTGGGAATTCTCTGGAGCAGCCCGATCAGTCTCAGCCTGTGGGCCCTGACTGCCGTGATGCTGGGCCTTCCAGGCCTGCGCTGGTGGCGTTCGCGGCGTGCCGCTCAATTGGCCAACGCCTGAATTGGCCGGCTTCGATAGCCTGCCGCGCTGGTGGGCCACGCCGCTGCTCGGTCTGGCCGGCGGCTATCTGGCCAGCCTTGTCGGCTGGCCGTTGCCCTGGATCATCGGTTCGTTACTGGCGGTCATAGCCGCACGCTGCAGCGGCTGGCTGGTCAGCGAAGTTCCGGGCGGGCGCAAGACCGGCCAATGGCTGGTCGCCAGCGCCATCGGCCTACATTTCACCAGCGAGGTGCTGAGCGAATTGCTCAGCCACTTCAGCGTAATAATCGCCGGGGCGCTGGGCACCTTGCTGCTCAGCCTGATCGGTATCGCCTTATTGCGCCGGGCCGGCGTCGACCGCGCCACGGCGTTTTTCTCGAGCATGCCCGGCGGCGCCAGCGAGATGGTCAACCTGGCGCTGCGACACGACGCCGAAACCGCCAAGGTCGCGGCCGCCCATAGCTTGCGTTTGCTCTTGGTGGTGCTGCTGATTCCGGCGATTTTCACCTGGAGCCTGCCACCCATAGCCGCACCGGCGCCGGCGCCGGTCAGTTGGTTGTGGCTGGCCATTCTGCTGCCGGCGGGCGCGCTGCTGGCGATGCTCTGGGGCAAGCTCAAGCAGCCCAACCCCTGGATGCTCGGACCGCTGATCGTCTGCGCGGTCGCCAGCGTCGCTTTCGACCTGCACCTGGGCTTGCCCGACGGCCTCGGCCAGGTGGGTCAATGGCTGATCGGCTGCGCCCTGGGCTGCCACTTCGACCGCGCGTTCTTTCGCAGCGCGCCGGGTTTTCTCGCGCGCATCCTGCTGTTCACCTTGCTTGCCATGGCATCCGCCGCCCTGCTGGCCGAAGGGCTCGGCTGGTTGGTCAGCGAGGACCGGACCTCCTTGACGCTCGGCATGATGCCCGGCGGCATCACCGAGCTGTGCCTGACGGCCGAAGCCCTGCACCTCTCGGTGGCATTGGTCACTGCGCTGCAGGTGCTGCGCCTGTTTCTGGTGATGTTTCTCGCCGAGCCGCTGTTCCGCCTCTGGCAACGCTACTCAGATCGCACCTGACGCAACGGGTGCGCAGCTTATCGGCTGCATACGCGGCGCCTGTCTTCCCCGCGCAATTTGATTGAACCGGACTTTTAGCCGTCAGTCACAACTACACGGCAACCAGCCGGATCATGCGCCGCTCGTACCTGGCCCTCGTTAATGCCAGTTGGCCACGACTACAGACCAGACAGGGAGAACGAAAAAATGAAACGACTGATATCCGCCGTCTTTACCGGCATTCTTGCCTTCATGCTCAGCATCAGCTCCGCATTCACTCACGCGGCCGGCCGCTCCACTGAAGAATTCATCGACGAGGCTTCCTCCAAGGGCTTGGCGGAAATCGAAACCGCCAAGATAGCCCTGAAGAAAAGCGACTCTCAAGATGTCAGGAAATTCGCCCAGATGATGATCGACGATCACACCAAGGCGAACCGCAGGCTGAAGGAACTTGCCCAGCAAAAAGGCTTGGAAGTCGCCGACGAAGCCGACTTGATGAATAAAGCCAAGGCGATGGTTCTGAAGTTGCGCGAGGGCGAGTCCTTCGACGCGGCCTACGCCAATAACCAAATAGTGGCGCACGAGCAAACCATCCTGCTGTTCCGCACCTATATCCAGGAAGGCGAGGACCAAGAGGTCAAAGCCTTCGCCCAGGAAACCCTGCCAACGCTCGAAATGCACCTGCGCGACGCCCAGGCGTTGGCGGCCGCCCATGGTGGGAATCAGCGCCAGGGCAGTGATACCGGAAAGCAAAATCAGCAGAGCCAACGCAGCGGCACCAAGAGCGGTAGCAAACACAGCAGTGGCGCACAGGCCCACGGCTGAAGCTGAACCGGTCGGCACCGCCCCCCGGTGCCGGCCCGGGCGGATGCTTGATAGGGGCGGCGCAACGCCTTGTAGCGTTTTGACTGTTGCCGCGTTTCCCGCGGCCCCCTTTACTGACTCCGACAAACGCCCTGACCACCATTTAGCGTTCGCCTGATATCGCCACCGACGCAGAGACCGCATGCCATGACGTTGTTGCGTTGCCTGCTGCTATCGCTTGTCCTGGGCCTGTCGTTGACCGCCTGCAACCGGATCGCCCTGGTCTACGACAATCTCGATTGGCTGATCCCCTGGCGGTTGGATAATTACCTGAATCTCGACCGCGAGCAGAAGGCCTGGCTCGAGCCG
>CBIHQF010000561.1:0-3084 GCA_966211665.1 uncultured Pseudomonas sp.
GCCGCAACTGGTGCCGCATTTCAGCTCCTGCTTGAGGCCGTCGAGATCGAGGCCACGGCTGATTCCGGCGCAGACCGCGTCTTCGCTGACGTTCAGGCAGTTGCATAGGGTCTTGCCGGCTTTCTTGCCACTGGCGGCGCCCGGTGGGGTGGACCGTGGCGCCAGTAACCAGCGGCGCAGCTCGGCATCCGCCTGGCCTTCGCTCCACAGGCTTTTCAGCCAGTTGCGGGCGAGGGTTTCCCCGGCCAGGCGCAGGCTGACGATACGTCCGTCCTCGATGCGCACGCGCTTGCCGACCGCTTTGCGCGGGTCGTCATAGGCCAATACCGGGCCTTCGTGCAGGTCGAGCAAACGATCGATCTGCGCCAGCAACTCAGGTTCGGGCGCCACGGCGCAGGCGGCGCGGACCAGCAGGGCGGGGCGCTCGCGACCGGTCAGCGTCAGGTTGGCGTAGGCGAAGCCTTCGAACAACGGGCGTAGGGCCTGGAAACGCGTTTGCACCTCGCCTTCGACCAGGGCGAAAAACGTCCAGGGCAGTTCGACTTTTTCCACCTCGATGCCGGCGTGCTTGAGCTCGGGCTGTTTCGACAGCGGGTCGAACGCCGGCTGGGTCAGCACATTGGTGCCCAAGCCTTTGAGAAAGCGATTGCCCCAATGCATCGGCAGGTAGGCCTGGCCGGAACGCACCGAGTCATCGGCCTGCACCGGCACGATAAGACTGCCGCGGCGGCTGCGCACTTTGACCAGATCGCCGCTTTGCAGGCGACGGCGGCGCAGTTCGTCGGGATGCAGGCTGAGCACCGCATCTTCGACATGGCCGAACAAGCGTGCGGCGGTGCCGGTGCGGCTCATGCCGTGCCACTGATCGCGCAGGCGCCCGGTATTGAGCGTCAGCGAGTAACGCGTCTCGCGCTTTTCCTTGGGCGCGCGGTACGGGTCGGCATGGAACTGCGCACGCGCATTGGCGGTAGGGAAGCGGCCGTCGCCATACAGGCGTGCGGTGCCGCAGGTAGCGCCGGCCGGGAACGGCCATTGCTGGGGACCTTGGTTATCCAGAATCGCGTAGCTGAGCCCCGATAGATCGAGGTCGCGCCTGGCGGTCAGGTGTTTGTACTCTTCGAACAGCCCTTGCGGGCTGTCGAAGTCGAACAGGCTTGGCAGGCCGGGGCGTAACAGTTTTTCCAAACGGCGGGCGAAGTCCGTGGTGATCGCCCAATCCGGGAGCGCCTCTGCGGGCGCGGGTACGGCGCGGCGCACATGGCTGACGCGGCGCTCGGAGTTGGTCACCGTGCCTTCCTTCTCGCCCCAGCTGGCGGCGGGCAGCAGCAGGTCGGCGTAGTGGCAGGTCTCGGTGGTGAAGAAGGCTTCCTGCACCACCACGAATGGGCAGGCGGCGAGGGCTTCATGAATTTTGTTCTGGTCGGGTAGCGATTGCGCCGGATTGGTGCAGGCGATCCACAAGGCTTTGACCTTGCCGGCCCGCACCGCCTCGAACAGCTCGATGGCGCTCAGCCCAGTGCTATCTGGTAGAGAGTCGACGCCCCAGTGCTGGGCGACTTCGGCGCGGTGTTCGGCATTGGCCGCATCGCGATGCCCCGGCAGCAGGTTGGACAGGCTACCGGTTTCGCGCCCGCCCATGGCATTGGGTTGACCGGTCAGGGAGAAGGGGCCGGCACCGGGTTTGCCGATCTGCCCGGTGGCCAGGTGCAGGTTGATCAATGCGCTGTTTTTCGCGCTGCCGCTGCTCGACTGGTTGAGGCCCATGCACCAGAGCGAGAGGAAACTCGGCGCGCTACCGATCATCCGCGCGCATTGCTGCAGGCTTTCCTGGCTGATGCCGCACAACTCGCTGACCATCTGTGGGCTGTAATCGCGCACCAGGGTTTTCAGCGCATCGAAGCCTTCGGTGTGGGCGTCGATATAGGTGCGGTCGATCCAGCCTTCCCACATGAGGATATGCAGGATGCCATGGAACAGAGCGACGTCGCTGCCGGGTAGGATCGGCAGGTGCAGGTCGGCCAGGTCGCAGGTGTCGGTGCGCCGTGGGTCGACGACTATGATCTGCATGTCCGGGCGCTTGGCCTTGGCTTCTTCCAGACGGCGGAACAGCACCGGGTGGGCGAAGGCCATATTGCTGCCGGCGATCAGCAGGCAGTCGCTCTGCTCGATGTCCTCGTAGTTGCATGGTGGTGCATCGGCGCCGAGGCTGCGCTTGTAGCCGACCACGGCCGAGGACATGCACAGGCGTGAGTTACTGTCGATATTGTTGGTGCCGACCAGGGCCCGTGCCAGTTTGTTGAAGGCATAGTAGTCCTCGGTCAGCAATTGCCCGGATATGTAGAAGGCGACGCTGTCCGGGCCATGCTCGCGGATGGTTTCGGCGAAGACATTGGCAGCATGATCCAGAGCGCTGTCCCAGTCCGTGCGCGAACGCGCCAGGCTTTTGCCCAGGCGCAGCTCGGGGTAAAGCGCGCGGGCGTCGAGATCGCCGGTCAGGTGCAGGGTCGAGCCCTTGCTGCACAGCTTGCCGAAATTAGCCGGGTGCTCGGGATCGCCCTGGACGCCGAGGATTTTCTCGCCGTCATGTTCGATCAGCACGCCGCAGCCGACACCGCAGTAGCAGCAGGTGGAGGCGGTGATCGTGTTCTGGCTGGCCATGTTCTTGGCTCCTGCAAGAAGCGGATAAGGGTTGTGGGAGGGGGCTTTCGGCTCTGGCATCCTGCTTCGCTCTACCTCCTGCATCCATGCAGTCGTAGCCGCGACAATCGCCGCTGAAGCGCCTCCCACGGGACTAGCTGTTGTGGTTGAGGGACAGCAGCACGCGGCCGTTTTCGACCTTGGCATGGTGCCGGTGCGCGCAGCCGACGTCCGGCGCCACGGCTTCGCCGGACTCCAACTCGATCTGCCAGTTATGCAGCGGGCAGGCCACGCGCTTGCCGTAGACCAAGCCCTGGGACAGCGGCCCGCCCTTGTGCGGGCAGCGGTCGTCGAGGGCGAACACTTCATCGGTCGAGGTGCGGAAGATCGCGATGTCGCCCTTGGGCCCGGCTATTACGCGCGAGCCCAGCGGGTTGATTTCTTCCA
>CBIHQF010000562.1:0-3083 GCA_966211665.1 uncultured Pseudomonas sp.
CTGCACGCTCGAGCAGCAAATGGTGTTGCTGGGCTCTATCGGGCGCAGCACCCTGTACAAATACCGGCAACTGCCCGAAGTGCGTCTGCCGCGCGACACCATGGAACGGGTGTCGTACCTGATGGGTATTCACAAATCGCTGCGCATCCTCTTCGGCGATAAGCCTTCGACCTACGAATGGATCAAAAAAGCCAATAGCGAAGCGCCGTTCAACGGTAACAGCGCCTTGCAAATGATGCTGGCCGGCGGCGTGGTGGATCTTGCCGATGTGCGCCGCTACCTCGACGGTGTCAGGGGTTGAGCGCACAGCCCACGCTGGTCCTACCCGATTGGCGACGGGCTTATCGGTTGGTCTCCAGCGCTTTTCCGCCGATTTCGATATTCGAGGATGTGCTTGACCCAGCGGATCTGGAGCTGGCTTATCTGATCGAAGGCCTGACCAACGATCGTCTGCGTGAGGAAGCGGGCCTGCTGTCCCATGTCGCGGCCGAGGATCGCGTCAGCGGTCCCGGCTCCTCGCCTTTAATGGCCGCGTTCACCCATGTCGGCGCGGTCAGCCGCTTTACCGCCGGGCAATACGGCGTTTACTACTGCGCCGACAGCCTGCAGGCCGCGGTGGCGGAAACCCGTTTCCACCGCGAGCGCTTCCTGCGTGCCACCGCCGAACCGAATCTGGAACTGACCCTGCGCGCCTATGTGTGTCGCATCGTCAAACCGCTGCACGATATCCGTGACGATTACGATCATCTGCATGACCCGGATCTCGACGCCTATCCGGTTGCCCAGCGCTTCGCCGCCGAACTGCGCAACCAGCGTTCCTGGGGTCTGCTCTATCGCAGCGTCAGGCATCCCGGCGGCGAATGCGCCGCCTTGTTCCGCCCGCCGGCGGCGAGCATTCCGCAGCAAGGCGTGCATCTGCGTTATGTGTGGGATGGCAAGCTGCAGCGGATCGTCGATGTATTCGAAATCAAGAAAATCGCCTGAGCACCCGACAGGGAGTGTCGCTTTGCCTTTGAAACTGCTGTTTATCTGCGCCAAGAACCGTTTGCGCAGCCCCACCGCCGAGCAGCTCTTCGCCGATTGGCCGGGCGTGGAAACCGCCTCCGCCGGAGTCAATCACGACGCCGACACGCCGGTCTGTCCCGAGCTGTTGGCCTGGGCCGATTTGATTCTGGTGATGCAGCGGGTTCATCGCAGCAAGCTTGCCGCCAAGTTCCGCGCGCATCTGACCGATAAGCGCATCGTCTGCCTGGACATCCCCGACGACTATGGGTTCATGGACCCGGCATTGATCGAGCTGCTGAATGCCCGGGTGCACCGTTATTTACCGTAAGCCTTATCCCGCCGGCCAGTTTTCGCCAGCAGTAACTCCTTAGCCATTGTTTAACTAAACTTGCTAATCATTTGTTTTATAAGCGATTCATAATTCCTAGAAACCACATTAGCTAAGGACTCGATCAAGGTAGTTGACTAAACTTCACTGCAGCCTTACGTTAACGTAAAGGTAAACGAGAGCGCAGCGAACATGTCCGCCACCACCTACTCCATTTCCGAACTGGCCCGCGAGCTGGATATCACCACCCGCGCGATTCGTTTTTATGAAGAGCAGCAAATGCTCAGCCCCGAGCGGCGCGGCCAGGAACGCATCTACAGCGCCAAGGACAAGGTCACCCTCAAGTTGATTCTGCGCGGCAAGCGCATCGGCTTCTCCCTGGCGGAATGCAAGGAGCTGATCGAGCTGTACGACCCGGTTCACGGCAATCGGAAGCAGCTACAGACCTTTATGCAGAAGATCACCGAGCGCCGCGCGCAGCTGGAACAGCAGCTGCTGGATATTCGGCAAATGCAGCTGGAACTGGATACAGCCGAAGAGCGCTGCCTAAAAGCGCTAGCGGAAACCGATAAAAAACAAACTATTACCTCCTAAACCTAAGAACGATTCAGATAGGTGGAACCATGAACTATCCGTCCCTCAACTTCGCCCTAGGTGAGACCATCGACATGCTGCGCGAGCAGGTGCAGGGCTTCGTCGCCGCCGAGCTCGCGCCGCGTGCCGCCGAGATCGACAGCAGCAACCAGTTCCCCATGGACATGTGGAAGAAGTTCGGCGAAATGGGTCTGCTCGGTGTCACCGTCGAGGAAGAGTACGGCGGCTCGGGCCTCGGCTATATGGCCCATGTGATCGCCATGGAAGAAATCAGCCGCGGTTCGGCCTCGGTCGCCCTCTCCTACGGCGCCCACTCCAACCTCTGCGTCAACCAGATCAAGCGCAACGGCTCGACTGAGCAGAAAGCCAAGTACCTGCCCAAGCTGGTCAGCGGCGAGCATGTCGGCGCCCTCGCCATGAGCGAGCCGAATGCCGGCTCCGATGTGGTGAGCATGAAGCTGCGCGCCGACAAGCAAGGCGACCGCTATGTGCTCAACGGCAGCAAGACCTGGATCACCAACGGTCCGGATGCCAACACCTACGTGATCTACGCCAAGACCGACCTGGATAAGGGCCCCCACGGCATCACCGCCTTTATCGTCGAGCGCGATTGGAAAGGCTTCAGCCGCGGCAACAAGTTCGACAAGCTGGGCATGCGCGGCTCGAACACCTGCGAGTTGTTCTTCGACGACGTCGAAGTGCCGGAAGAGAACGTGCTGGGCTTGGAAAACGGCGGCGTGCGCGTGCTGATGAGCGGCCTGGATTACGAACGCGTGGTGCTGTCCGGCGGCCCGGTGGGCATCATGCAGGCCTGCATGGACGTGATCGTGCCCTACATCCACGACCGCAAGCAGTTCGGCCAAAGCATCGGCGAGTTCCAACTGATCCAGGGCAAGGTCGCCGACATGTACACCCAGCTCAACGCCAGCCGCGCCTACCTGTATGCCGTGGCCAATGCCTGCGACCGCGGCGAAACCACGCGCAAGGACGCCGCCGGGGTGATCCTCTACACCGCCGAGCGTGCAACGCAAATGGCCCTGGAGGCGATCCAGATTCTCGGCGGCAACGGCTATATCAACGAATTCCCCACCGGCCGCCTGCTGCGCGACGCCAAGCTCTACGAGATCGGCGCCGGCACCAGCGAAATCCGCCGCAT
>CBIHQF010000563.1:0-3074 GCA_966211665.1 uncultured Pseudomonas sp.
GAACAACACGCCGCTGAGCACATAGCCGACATTGACCGCCGCATGGGTGTGCCAAGGCAGGGTGGTGTTGGCCGGAATACTGAACCTCAACAAGGTCGGCTCGGGTTGCCCAATGGTGTAGGCCTGGTATGGCGTGCCGTCCCAGGAATGACCGGTCTGCAACAACGTCTCGACTTTCAACGCCTCAGCGGCCAGGACGCCAGGCGCCAAACCGGGCAAAAAGCCGGAGAAAAGCACGAACAAAAGGGTGCGCATGAATTTCCGCTCCTCGAAGGCCAGGGAGTTGTGGGGGGAACCTGCCGAGCGACGCCACGCGGATCATGCGCCATTTAAGTAGCCCTTCGCCATTACAGTATGCCGCGCACCGCGCAAATGCCCCGCCCAACGGTACTTTCAATCCGCGCGACGACAATCGACGATCTCGCCATGATTCGCCAAGACATGCGAACGAACATCCCCATTTCTTGCAACACAAGCGCCGGATGCTGTCTAAAACACCGGCTAGGCCAGGGGAGAAACCATGCCGACGCATAAATTGACCATCAATGGCTTGCAGTTGAACGTTTCCATCCGTGGTCAGGGCTCACCGCTGCTCTTACTCAACGGCCTCGGTGGTTTGATCCGCACCTTCGATACCCTGCGCGATGAACTGATGGACTACAGGACCATCGCATTGGATGTGCCCGGGGTCGGCAAATCGCAAGCTCCCATTTGGCCGATGCGTCTGCCGCGCCATGCCGACACGATCGCCGAACTGCTCAAGCAGTTGGGATTCGAACAGGTCGATGTGTTCGGCGTGAGCTGGGGCGGGGCGCTGGCGCAGGAGTTCGCCCTGCGGCATCCGAACATGGTGCGCCGCCTGATCCTCGCGGCGACCTCGGCCGGCCCGGCGATGCTGGTGAAACCCGCCGACATCCTGGATTTTTTCGGCAGGAGCAAAAGCGCCAAACTGCGCAAGCTGGAAGGCTCGCACAACTCGATACAGGCGCTACTGCGCTTCGGCGTGGCGAACGGCATGCTCACGGTCAACCCGCGCGCCTATTACCACCAGCTCACCGCGTTGGTCGGCTGGACCAGCCTGCTGCGGCTGTTCCGCCTGCGCCATCGCACGCTGATCCTCGCCGGCGAGCGCGATACCCTGGTGCGGCCGTACAACGCGCATATCCTGCGCCGCGCCATTCGCAATGCCGAACTAAAGGTGTTGCAGGGCGAGGGGCATTTTTTCGTGGTGACCAGCGCCTGGCGCACCGCCGAAGCGATACGCGATTTCCTCAGTCGGGAAGACGGCTATGAAGAATCCACGCCGATGCTCGCCAGCAGACTATTCAGGCCACGCCTGCTGCAATCCGAGCGGGAGAACGAGCACTGATGCCATCGCCACGGGCTTGCCCGGAGTCGTGCAAGTCCGTTAATTTCGCGCCCCCAATGTAAGGACACACTCCTATGCCCCGCCTCGCTCCCTCTTTTTTTGCCGTGCTCTGCGCCCTGCTCCTCGGCGTTGCGCCGACAACCCAGGCAGCCACCCCGCCGGCGCTCGACAAGCTGGTGGCGCTGTGCGCCGAGCGCCTGCTGCTGGCTGACCAGGTAGCCGCCAGCAAGGCGCAAACCGGCAAGGCGGTGGAGGATGCCGCGCGCGAAGCCGAACAACTGACGTTATTGTCCGCCCATGCGCAGACTCATCAGCTGACTCCCGAGCGGGCCGCAGCCTTCTTCCGCTGGCAGATGGAAGCGAACAAGCTGATCCAGTACCAACTGCTGGCCGCGCCGCCGACCGGCAACGCCGAACCGCCCATGCCGCTCGAGGAAATCCGCACCCGTCTCAACCTGCTCAATCAGGAACTGCTGCAAACCCTCGCCCCGGCGCTGGCGGAACTGCAGCAAGGCGCCTGCAGCGAGCGGCTTTACGGCGCCATCGACGCTCAGGCCGCGCACTACAAATTGGACGCCCTGCACCGCACCGCGCTGATCCGCGCCTTCGGCGATACCTGCCGGGGATTCTGAAGAAACGGCTCGGGCTACCCATCCATCACCTCAGTACAAGGCGGGGCCGGTCGGCCCGTTCTTCGCATTTAGGGTTTCCTTTTTTTGTAGGAGGCGCGCCCTCGCGGCGAATGCAGCCCGCAGGGCTGCCCGTTGATCGCAGCACTCGCCTTCCGATGATAGGGAGGCAATTCGAGCCTTGCGACAAACATCCAAGCCCCTCACCCCCAGCCCCTCTCCCGGAGGGCGAGGGGAGCAGACCGTGCTCGACGATAGTCCGCATGCCAACGGCAAACCTCCAATTCGCCCCCTCGGGTAGAATGCGCGCTTTCCCGCATCGACCAGCAGCGCCCCCATGACCGACTCAGCCAACCGCCCCGCCCCTCGCGTCGCCATTATCGGCGGCGGCCCCGCCGGCCTGATGGCCGCCGAAGTGCTGGCATCGGCCGGGGTCAAGGTCGAGCTGTACGACGCCATGCCCTCGGTCGGGCGCAAGTTTCTATTGGCCGGCGTCGGCGGCATGAATATCACCCACTCGGAGGCCAAGCCGGCGTTTCTATCGCGCTATGGCCAACGTCGCGAGGAAGTCGCGCAACTGCTCGCCGAGTTCGACGCCGATACGCTGCGCGCCTGGATTCACGGCCTGGGCATCGACACCTTTGTCGGCACTTCCGGGCGGGTGTTTCCCACCGATATGAAAGCCGCGCCACTGCTGCGTGCCTGGCTCAAGCGCCTGCGCGAACTCGGCGTGACCATCCATACCCGCCATCGCTGGCTCGGCTGGAGCGATGACGGCGCTTTGCGCATCGCCTCCCCGGCCGGCGAACAAGCGGTGACAGCCGACGCCACCCTGCTGGCCCTGGGCGGCGGTAGCTGGGCGCGGCTGGGTTCGGACGGCGCCTGGGTACCGCTGCTGCAAGCGCGCGGAGTCGCGATAGCGCCGCTGCAACCGAGCAATTGCGGCTTCGAGGTGGCGGGCTGGAGTGCGTTTCTGCAAGGCAAGTTCGCCGGCGCGCCGCTGAAGAACGTCAGCCTGCGCCTGGACGACGAAGCGCCGCGCCAGGGCGAATTCGTCCTGACCAGCAACGGCGTCG
>CBIHQF010000564.1:0-3067 GCA_966211665.1 uncultured Pseudomonas sp.
CGGCCCAAGGCGCGCAAACCCTCTATCTGCTCACCACCACGGCCGAGGCCTTCTTCAGCCAACATGGCTACCGTCTGGTCGAACGCGCCACGGCGCCTCGGGCGATCGCCGCCACCCGGCAGTTCGCCGGCCTGTGCCCGGCGGCAGCGGCGTTCATGTGCAAGCCTCTACCGCGCTGAAGCGCTACTCGCCGCGGATGTACTGTTCGAGCTGCTGAATCAGGCTGGCCTGCTCGGCGATGGTTTCCTTGACCAGGTCGCCGATCGACAGCAGGCCGATCAATTCGCCTTCGGCCAGCACCGGCAGGTGGCGCAAATGCCGGTCGGTCATCAACTGCATGCAATATTGCAAGGTGTCGCGCGGGCCGATGGTGATCACGTCTGCGGTCATGATCTCGCTGATCTGCGCGCCGAACGCCGAGCGCTCCAGCAGCGCCACCTTGCGCGCGTAGTCACGTTCGCTGACGATCCCGGCGAGGCGGCCGTGGTCCAGCACCACTAACGCACCGATGCCTTTTTCGGCCATCAATTTGACCCCATCGAGCACCGAGGTGGTCGGGCTGACGCTGTAGACCGCAGCCTGGGGTTTGGCTCTGAGAATCTCGGCGACTGTTTTCATGCAGTGCTTCCTGTCTGGTCGTTTTTACTGTGGATGCCGGCAACGCAAGGGCGCGGCAAGGGAATCAGAGCATCTGCGCGGAGCTGGCGCAAGAAGCTCGGCGCCGAACGAGGAGCTTTATGCGCCACCGAGCGCCAGGCTCAGGCGCGCCTCGACGCCGCCGTCGACGTTAGCGACGCGCAGTTCGCCACCATGCAGTTGCATCACTTCCTCGACGAAGTTCAAGCCCAGGCCGGTGCTTTTGCGGCCGCTGCCGGGGCGCGGCAGCGAGTAGAAGCGTTCGCTCAGGCGCGCCAGGGCGTAGTCGGGAATCGCCCCGCCCTGGTTGAACAAGCGCAGTTCGATGCGCTCGCCATGCAGCGCCGCATCGAAGCGGATCAGTCCGCCCGGCGGGGTGAAATCCAGGGCGTTATCGAGCAGGTTGGCCAGCGCCTGGCGCAGCAGGAAACGCTCGCCGCGCACCTTCAAATCCACCGCCAGGCGATTCTCCACCTGCAAACCGGCGCTTTCGATGCGCGCCATTTGCGCCTGCAGCAGACTCTCGACCAGTTCATGCAGCGGCACCGCCACCTGCTCTTCCAGGCCCTGGCGTTGTTCCACCAGCGCCAGGTGCAGCAGGCGTTCGATCAGTTGCTGCATGCGCGCACTTTCCTGGTCGATATTGGCGACGAAGCGCTGGCGCTGTTCGCTCGGCATTTCGCCCTGGAGCAGTTCGGCGGCGCCGCGGATCGCCGCCAGCGGGCTTTTCAGTTCGTGGGTCAGGGTGTGCACGTAGCGTTCGACGTAGGCCTTGCCTTCCAGTTCGGTGCGCATGCGCTCGACCGCATCGGCCAGTTGCGCCAGCTCGCCGCCGCGCAACGCCGGAAGCTCGGCGCGGCGGCCCTCGCTGACAGCCTGGGCGTAGCGGGTCAAACGCCGCAGCGAGCCGCTCAGCCACCAGGACAGCAACCCGCCAACCAACAGGCCGAGGCCGATCAGCCCCGCGCCGAGCCAACTCAGGCGGCGCTGCGAACGCTCGATATAAGGCTGCAGGGCGCGGTTCGGTTTGGCCACCGAGACCACGCCGATAATCCGCTCGCCATCCATGATCGGCGCCGCCACGTACATCGTCGAAGAATCCGGGTCAGCGGCGTCCTGGGGAGTCGAGCGCGCGCCGTACTCGCCGCGCAGGGTCAGGTAGACGTCGTTCCAGCGCGAATAATCCTGGCCGACCGCATCGCCCGCGGAGTCGAGCAGGACGATGCCCTGGGCGTCGGTGACGTAGATGCGGTGGTTGACCTGGGTTTTCTCCAGGCCCCAGATGTTCGCCCGCGGTTGGCGCTGGCCGTAGGCGCGCAGCACCTCGTGCAGACGGCTCTCGGACAGGTTGCCGGCCTTGAGGTCGTCGCGCAGGAACTCGGCGAGCAGGTTGGCGGTGTCGACCAGGGTTTCCTCGGTGGACTGGCGCACGCCGGGGCGGATTTCCTCCATCACCGTGCTCAGCACGAAGTAGCCGGCCAGGCCGACGAAGAGGAAATACACCAGGAAGATGCGAATGCCCAATGGCATCAGCTGTGGCTCGGCGAGTAGCTGTAACCCAGGCCGCGGTGGGTCTGGATCGGCTCGGCGTCGGCGGCCACCGCGCGCAACTTGGCGCGTAGGCTCTTGATATGGCTGTCGATACTGCGCTCGTAGCCGGCATCGGCGGCGACGCCCAGATGGTCGAGCAACAGCTCACGGCTGAACACCCGCTCCGGTTGACCGAGCAGGGTTTGCAGCAGGCGGAATTCGTGGCGGGTCAGGCTCAGCAGCTGGCCGCGGTAGTGGATCTGCACCCGTTCGAGGTCCAATTGAAAGGGGCCGTTGGCGGCCGGCGCAGTCGCCTCGCGCGGGCCGACGCGCTTGAGGATGGCCTTGACTCGCGCCGTCACTTCACGCGGGCTGAAGGGCTTGACCACGTAATCGTCGGCGCCGATCTCCAACCCCACCACCCGGTCGATTTCCTCGTTGCGCGCGGTGAGGAAGATCACCGGCACCTCGGAGAAGCGACGCAAGCGCTTGCACGCCTCGAAGCCGCTGATATCCGGCAGGCCGACATCGAGAATCAGCAGATCCGCCGGGCTGCGCTCCTGCAAAGCAAGGGCCTCCTGCGCCAGCGACAGCCAGGTGGTGCCGAAGCCTTCGGCTTGCAGGGCATAGATCAGGGTATCGGCGATCGCGGCTTCGTCTTCGACAATCAAAATGTGCGGCATGGGCGTCCTGCTCGTGGGCAACTCGGCGAGGAGCCTGCGACAGCTGGCAACCCGCGTCAAGCGGGCGCATGGCCTTGGTAGCCCGGATGCAATACGGGGGGCGGTTTGCCAAGCACAGATTTTCCCCGGATCGCATCCGGGCCACACATGCAGCTTGTAGCCTGGGTTGAGCACAGCGATACCCGGGACACCCTTTCCCGGGTGTCGCTTCGCTCGAC
>CBIHQF010000565.1:0-3066 GCA_966211665.1 uncultured Pseudomonas sp.
GCTTGTCATCAAAGGAACAATAGTTAATTTTAAATGCATCACGCCGCCTTATCGACAATGTTCATCTCGCAAAACTTGGAGATGTCATTGCTCAGCACCAACGGATCGGCCAGCAGCTCGGCGGGACCTTCCAGCTTGAGGTATTCCTGGCCGAACACTGGCAGTTCGGAGAGTAAGCCGAACTTCACGCGGCGCAGGTGCAGGCTGTAGGGCTCGCCGCTTTGCGCATCGTTGAGGCCGGCGATAAAGATCTCCAGCTCTACTTGGCTACCGTTGAGCAGCTGCACCGCGCTGGACTTCAGCTTGGTGTAGGTCGCCTTGATACCGGCAGAGGTAATAGCGCCACTGCCGGTCACGATGATGCCGTGCGGGGTCAACAGGTAATCGATACCTCCATCCAGTGGGGCATCGGCGGCGGTCACGATGGTGACCGGCTGGCTGAGATCCGGCAGATGCTTGAAGGGGATCAGCTCGCCCTCAACGCCCGCACAGGTTCGCGGCTCTGCCGGCACTACCCCTGCGGCAATCGCAGTGACAGTGGAACGGGTCACGCGCGCCAGGTTGGTGGCGGTCATGTCGTACAGGCCGATGGTCGAGGTTACGTCTGTGACCTTTTCCCGCACGTTGCGGTTACCGCCACCGCCGCGGAAGTTCGGCAGCGCTTTGCGGTCCGTGGTGAAGCCTATCTTGAAGACATCGCAGTTGCCGATATCGAGCAGCGGGTCCAGCGATTGGTAGGCGCGAGCATAGGGAATACCCTCGCCGATAAACGAGCGGTCGATCTGTGGCATGTGAATCTCTCCTTACGGAAATCGGGGGTTACTGCGCGGCCTCGGCCGGTGCAGGCTTGGCCTCGGGTTTCGCCTTAGGCTTGGCTATGAAGCCCTTAGCCTCGGCGTGATCGGCAACGGCCTGAGACACGTCCTGCTCGCCCTTGGCGTAGTGCTTCGCGTCGAGGCCATGGCCGTAGTTGAACGGTTCGGTAACGGTGATCTTGGGCATTGCATGTTCCTCACTTGAAGGCTTGCACATAGGTGACCTGGACAGGCATCACGTGCGCAGCCCAGCGCCGGCCCTCGCCGGGCGGCATTGGGGTTTCGGGTTGGAAGGCGGCAAGCGTCACGCCCTGGACAGCAAGGCCTGCCTTGGTGCCCGGCAGCGCGACCTTGATGCCGAGCCGGGCTGCCCGTAGCAGCGGGGCAAACTCCCGCTGCTTGGTGATTGCCGTGATGTTGAGGGTCACGCGCTCGCGCACGCTGCCTGGGCCAATGCGCTCAAGTTCCTCGGTCGCACCGGGCTGGATGACGATGAAGTCATCCGGCAGGGTCTCGTCGTCGGAGTCGATCACGCGCAGCACGCTGTCCTCGAACACCAGGCCGCCGAACGAAGGCACGGCAGCCAGGCACGCGATCAGCTCCGCGACGATGGCGGATTGCATATCGATAGGCATGGTCAGGGCTTCACATAGAAGGTGATCAGGTGGCCGTCATCTTCGGCGATGCCGTCGATGTGCCAGGTTTTGCCGTCCAGGCTGAAGGCGCCTTTACGATCGAGCGGCTGCAACAGCGCCTTGCGCACGGCGATGGTCACCGCCCGATCAACCATGCCGCTGACCACATCCATGCGTTCGACCTCCTTATCGAGGATGACCTCTACCCCTTCGGCCAGGACGGCACCCGTAGCACTGAGGTAGTCGGCCTGGCCGTCGTTGAGGCTGGCCATGATCTCCGCGTCCATGTCGTCGGTCAGATCGGCGAAACCGGCCATGGCTATTCGTCCTGCTTATCCAGCAAATCGGCAGTACCAGGCGCGGGCGCAGGCTTGGTTGCGGCACGCATCAGCGCTTGGGCAACCGGGCTGCGGATAGGCGCGATGGTGCCGGCCTTTTCCAGCTGCTCGGCAAGCTCGGCAGTGGGCGGGGTGTATTCCGCGCCCTTGACGTAGACCTTCTTGCCTTCCTGGATGCAGCCGTCGATCACAAGGTAACCCTCAGGTTTCTTGGCCATGTCACACCACCTTCGCGTAGATGAATGCGTCGGGTTCAAGCATGCCGGCCAGCGGCGCAGCCTGGAGCTTCAACCAACGAACGCTGGGCTCTTGGGTAACCCAGGATTTAGGGAAGCGGGCCGCTTCCACCAGGCCGCTCTCGATGGCTTCCAGATCCTGAATGGCACCGTAGAGCATGGCGTTGCGCGTGTTGGTCGAGCCGAGAATCAGGCCGCCGGCCGGGATCATCGGTTGCTCGTCGCCCGCTTCGTCGAGGAACCATTCGTCGTAGCCATAGAGGTCGAGGCCCGGGTCGTTCAGGTAGCCGAGGTAGGTCACACCATCCGGCAACTCTTCCGGCTTGATGATGCCCATATCCACCCGGCGGGTGTTGAGCTGCTTCATCACCATGTCGTCGCTCTGGAACGCATCCAGCGCCTCGCCGCTGAGCACAGCGGTATTGGCGGTACGGCCGGAATCCTTGGCCACCTTGCGTTTCCAACCGCGCAGGTTGCCGAGCGGGTCGGAGCCAGAGCCACCCCACTGGCCGGTCGCGAGGGTGATCTTGTGGTCGGCCGCCATCATGAAGTCGATGGTGTCATCCACGCCCTCGCCTACCACGCGCACCTGGCCAGTGGTCAGCGCCTGGGCACACATCCACTCCTCGCGGCGGATGATCTCGTCGTCCAGATCGGCAATGTCTTTGCCCAGCTGCTCGCCAGCGCGTTGCAGCGGCGGGCGGGAGGCATAGGGGTTTTCGCCGGCAGCACGCTTGAGGATCAGTTCGGCCGTGGTTTCCATCTTCGGTTGGATGTACGGCGGCACATAAGTGTCGGTGCGGTAGCCTTCACGGCTCGACAGGCTACCCGGCAGGCGCGGGTGAACGAAGGGCGCCATCTTGCGCTTGCCCTTGACGATGTCGATGTCGACCGCCTTGGTGGCGAAGGTGCGCGGCATGCCGCCATTGAAGAAGGTTGCCATCAGAAAGCGGCGCGCCGGCGTCATCTGCTCGACGGCATCGAGCATGGTGCGGGTATCGAAAATATCCATCGGGTGTCGCTCCTATCAGCGGACGAACAG
>CBIHQF010000566.1:0-3057 GCA_966211665.1 uncultured Pseudomonas sp.
CTGCTGGCCCGCCTCCCAACGATTGAAGCCGTCGCTGTCGTGCTGCATGAGGAACATCAGTTGATCGCGGCTGTAGGGGAAGTTCAACTTCACCGGTGCGGAGAAGCCACGCAACAGCGACGGCAATGGCTGCTCATCGACATCGACGAAGGTCAGCACCTGCTCGGATTCGGTAATCGAAAACACCCGCGACGCCTCCCCGGCGGCCGCTTCGCCCTGCAGCCGCAACGGCAGCGCCTGCCCCTGCTTGCCGAGCAAGCCCAAGGCAACGGGAATCACGAAGGGCAGCTTTTTATTCTGTCCCGGGGTGGCCGGACAACTCTGGGTAAAGGTCAGGCGATAGGTCTTGCGCATGGCATCGTAATCTTCGCTGACCGCCAGGCGCGGCGTGCCGGATTGGCTGTACCAGCGCTTGAACTGGCCCAGGTCGATGCCGTTGGCATCTTCCATGGCCTTGATGAAGTCGTCGCAGGTCACCGCCTGACCGTCGTGCCGCTGGAAGTACAGATCGCTGCCTTTACGAAAGCCCTCGGCGCCGACCAGGGTGTGGATCATGCGCACCACTTCCGCGCCCTTCTCGTAAACGGTCAGGGTGTAGAAATTGGAGATTTCGATAAAGGCTTCCGGACGCACCGGGTGAGCCATGGGCCCGGCGTCTTCGGCGAACTGATGGGTGCGCAGGTAGGCGACGTCCTCGATGCGCTTGACCGTACGCGAATGCATGTCGGCGCTGAACTCGGAGTCGCGGAATACGGTGAAGCCTTCCTTGAGCGACAGCTGGAACCAGTCGCGACAGGTCACCCGGTTGCCCGACCAGTTGTGGAAGTATTCGTGGGCGACCACCGCTTCGACCCGCTGGTGGGCGGCGTCGGTGGCGGTCTCGGCCTTGGCCAGCACGCAACTGGAGTTGAAGATGTTCAGCCCCTTGTTTTCCATGGCGCCCATATTGAAGTCGTTGACCGCGACTATCATGAAGATGTCCAGGTCGTACTCGCGGCCATACACCTGCTCGTCCCAGCGCATGGATTTTTTCAGGCTGTCCATCGCGTGCTGGCACTTGTCGATGTTTTCCGGCTCGACATAAATGCGCAGCGCCACCTCGCGCTCGCTCATGGTGGTGAAGCTGTCTTCCACGCACCAGAGGTCGCCGGCGACCAGGGCGAACAGGTAGGCCGGCTTCATGAACGGGTCCTGCCAGGTGGCCCAGTGACGGCCACCTTCCTCACTTCCGCTGGCGACCGGGTTGCCATTGGAGAGCAATACCGGATAGCGGTGCTGCTCGGCGCTCAGGGTGGTGGTGAATTTGCTCATCACGTCCGGGCGGTCGAGGTAGTAGGTGATCTTGCGGAAACCTTCGGCCTCGCACTGGGTACAGAACATGCCGCTGGATTTGTACAGGCCCTCCAGAGCGGTGTTGCTTTCCGGGTGAATGCGCACGCTGCTGTCGATCACGAAGCTGGCGCTGTCGGGTTGCAGCACCAGGTGGCTGTCGCTCAATTGGTAATCGCCAGGCTCGAGCTCACGGTCGTTCAGCGCCAACGCCAGCAACTCGAGCTGCTGGCCGTCCAGTTGCAATGGCGGCAAACCCGCGCCGGCTGCCGGGTTGCGGCGCATCACCAGTTGCGCATGCACCAGGGTATGGTCTTCGAACAACTCGAACGTCAGGTGCGTCTCATCGATCAGATAATCCGGCGCCTGATAGTCCTTGAGATAAATCATTTTCGGTTGTTCGGTGCGCATAGAGGCCTCTTCGAGGCAGCTTCAAGCGGCAAGCTTCAAGCTGCAAGTGGTTGAGCGCCGGCAAAATCGCACCGACGCCGATAGATCATCGACACTCCAACTATCCGCTTCAAACTTGCAGCTTATGGCTTGTCGCGTAGGTCTTATTCCAGGCAGCTTGCCGCCACCTGGTAGGAAGTGTACTTGCGAATATTGATTACGCCCGTGTCGAACATCAGGTACTGGCCCTTGATGCCGAGTAAGGTGCCTTCGGCAATCGGTTGTTTGTCCAGATTGAAGCTATTGATTTTGGCCGGGTAGGCCTCGATCGGATAGGCGATATCGACCACTTGCTGATCGGGCAACGGCTGCACGGCCTGGATTCCGAAACGCTGCTGCAAGTCGGTGAGGCCCGTATCGCAAGCGGCCATGATCCGATCGCGGATAGCGAGCAGATCCAGCGGTTGCGCATCGCCCTTGAGCAAGGCGCGCCAGTTGGTTTTATCGGCGACCTGACTGCGCAGCAGGTCTTCGACGAAGCCCGATTGCTGGCGGGTGGCGACGCGAAAAATCGGCACGGCCTGGATTGCGCCCTGGTCGATCCAGCGCGTGGGAATCTGGCTGGCGCGGGTGATGCCGACTTTCACGCCCGAGGAATTGGCCAGGTAGACCACATGGTCGGTCATGCAGAATTGCTCGCCCCAGCTCGGCTCGCGACAGGTGCCGGCGTCGTAATGACAGCGCTCGGGGCTCATGATGCAGACATCGCACTGGGCCAGCTTCTGCATGCAGGGGTAGCAATAGCCCTGGCTGAAGCTCGTCTTGGTCTTACGTCCGCAATGACTGCAATGAATCGCGCCGAGGTACTCCAGGCGCAGGGTCTTGCCGATCAACGGGTTGACCGCCACCCGCTCCTCGCCCAGACGAAAACTGTATTGCACCGGCGCATCCAGCTGCACCGCCATCTTGCTCAGGGTACCGCGCGCCAACTCGATCATCAGTGCAGGATACCCGAGGACTTGAACAACAGATTGGGCGTTGGTGCGGAATGGGATTCGCACTGCTGCTCCATATAACCGATGCGCTCTTCCTCCGGCAGGTTCTGCGCCTCCCAGGCGATCAGCGCCTGCAGGGTCAGTTCTTTCTGCTCCTGGGTCAGCTTACGGCCATCGGGCCATTTGCCGATTTCCACCGCCAGCTTGGCTTCAGCAATTTCGTGACGCTGCTGCATTTCGGCACGCTATCTCGCGAACTGACCGAGAAGAATATCCGCCGCTTCGCTAGGGACGTGCTGCCCCACATTCAGGCGCTCGGCGACCGCGACTATGGCGGCGGCGC
>CBIHQF010000567.1:0-3048 GCA_966211665.1 uncultured Pseudomonas sp.
TGGTAGGCGGCGGCCGCCTGCTGGTCGAGTTGCGCGCGCGTGTCGAGCAGGCCGATCAGCAGTTGCGGGTAGCGCGGCGCATCTTCGCGCGACAGTGCCTGCAGTCTTTCCAGCCAAGCCTCCAAGCTGGCTAGTGAATCGCCGATATCGGCCGGCAAATTCAGCTCCAGCGCCAAGGCATCCAGGCGCTGCTGCGCGCCTTGCAACGCCGTCAGATGGCGCCTGTCGGGCCGCGCATCCGGTTGCGCGTCGTAGTAGATCAAAGCGTTCACCGCCAGCAGCGTCGCCTGGCTGCGCAGCTGTTGGTACTGCTGGCTTGGCGCGGCGGCGCCAGCCAGCGACGAGGCCAACAGCAGGAACACCGCCAGGCAACTGCCTTGTAGGGCGCTCATCAGCCCTCCCCGACCAGCCGGGTCGTTGCAGTGGTTGCGGGCCCTGCGCCGAAGACCTTCTGCGGCAGCAGGAAGTAGGCCAGAGCCGGCAGCAGGATCAGCGCGCCGAGCATGTTCATCAAGAACATGAAGGCCAGCAGGATGCCCATGTCGGCCTGGAACTTGATCGGCGAGAACACCCAGGTGGCGACGGCGATGGACAGGGTAATGCCGGTCAGCACCACCACCTTGCCGGTGAACAGCAGCGCCCGGTAGTAAGCCTCGGACAGCGAGTCGCCGGCGCGCATGCGCGCCATGATCACACTCAGCACATAGAGCGCGTAGTCGATGCCGATGCCCACGCCGAGGGCGATCACCGGCAGGGTGGCGACCTTGACGCCCATGCCCAGGCCGACCATCAGCGCCTCGGCGAGGATCGAGGTGAGCACCAACGGCAGGATCGCCGCGAGCACCGCGCGCCAGCTGCGGAAGGTCACCCAGCACAGCAGGATCACCGCGCCGTAGACCCAATAGAGCATTTCCTGCATGGCCTTCTCGACCACGATATTGGTCGCGGCCTCGATCCCGGCGCTACCGGCGGCGAGCATGAACTTCACTTCCGGCAGCTGCTGCTCGGCGATAAAGGCTTCGCTAGTCGCCACCACCCGCTTGAGGGTTTCGGCCTTGTGGTCGGCGAGGTAGACGTACAGCGACAGCAGCGAGCAGCCCTGGTTGAACAGCTCGCGCGGCGCGCGGGTCTGTACCGCACCGAGGGCGCCTTCGTTGGGGGTCAGCTCGTACCACTTGAAGTTGCCCTCGTTGTAGCCGGCGGTGGCGATCTTGCTCAGCGCCGCCATCGAGTTGGTCGACTCCACGCCCGGCAGTTGCTCCAGGCGCCAGGCCAGTTGGTCCACCGCCGACAGGGTGGCGTAGCGGGTGCACTGGTCCTCGGGGGTGCGGACCATCACCACGAAGATGTCGGAGCTGGCGGCATAGTTGTCGTTCATGAACTGCACGTCGCGGTTGTAGCGCGAATCGGCGCGCAGTTCCGGGGCGCCGGGGTCGAGGTCGCCGATCTGCAGGTGGTTGGACACCTGGTTGCCGAACACCGCCAGCAGCAGGCCGCCGAGTACCGCAGCGATCGCCCAGCCGCGGGTGGTGAAGCGGTCGAGCAGGCGCCACAACGGGTGGCGGGCCATGCCGGCGCTGTCGTCCTGCTCGGCCTTCAGGCTGCGCTGCGCGGCTTGCGGGCTGACGCCGGTGTAGCTCAAGAGCACCGGCAGCAGCACCAGGTTGGTGAAAATCAGCACGGCGACGCCGATGCTCGCGGTGATCGCCAGGTCCTGGATCACCTGGATCTCGATCACCATCAGCACGGCGAAACCCACCGCATCGCTGATCAGCGCGGTCAGGCCGGCGAGGAACAGGCGACGGAAGGTCAGCCGCGCGGCGACCCAGGGCAGCATGCCGCGGCCGATGTCCTGCATGATGCCGTTCATCTTCTGCGAGCCATGGCTCATGCCGATGGCGAACACCAGGAACGGCACCAGAATCGAGTAAGGGTCGAGTTCGTAACCCAGGGCGGCGAGCAGGCCGATCTGCCAGAGCACCCCGACCAGCGAACAGAGCACCACGGCGAAGGTGCTGCGCACGCAGCGGGTGTACCAGAACAGCACGGCGACGGTCACCGCCACTGCGGCGACGAAAAACAGCGCGACCTGCAACAGTCCCTCGATCAGGTCGCCGATCAGCTTGGTGAAACCGGTGATGTGGATGCGCACCTGATCGTTCTGGTATTTGTCGCGCAGGGCCTCCAGGCGCCGCGAGAACTCGCCGGCGTCCAGCGCCTTGCCGGTCTCCGGGTTGATCTCCAGCAGCGGCACGTAGATCACGCTGGATTTGAAGTTGGCAGCCACCAGTTGGCCGATCTCGCCGGAGCGGGCGACGTTGGTGCGCACCTCATCCAGGCTGGCCGGGGTGCCGTCGTAGCTGCCCGGAATAACCGTACCGCCGTCCAGGCCGTCCTCGGTCACCGCGGTCCAGCGCGTGGTCGGCGTCCACAGCGACTTCATATAGGGTTTGTCGACGCCCGGCAGCAGGTAGATCTCATCGTTGAGCTTGGCCAGGGTGTCGAGGTAGCCGGCGCTGAAGATATCGCCCTGCTCCACCGCCACGGCGATCCGCAGGGCATTGCCCAGGCCGCTCAGCTCGCTGCGCTCGGCAAGGAAATTGACCACGAAGGGATGCTTGGTGGGGATGGTTTTCTCGTAGCTGGCGTTGATGCCGATGCTCGCGGCCTGCCAGCCGAGCGCCAGGGTGGCCAACAGGCACAGCAGGATCACCCATAGCCGGTGGTTGAAGATCAGTCGTTCCACCCGATTGCCCGAAGCGCGGTCGAAGTCTTCCAGGCGGCCGATCACGGTGTGCATTGCGCTCGACGGTTTTTCGTATTTCACATTTGACTCCTAACTTCGCTGGCGGCGCTGGCGTGGCCGTTCAAGGGCGGGCCACGGCCTGGATTTCCTGGCGAGCGGACACACCGCCCAGACCGACGCTGGTCAAGCTACCGTCAACCGCTTGGGCGACGGCGGCGACAGTCGCGCCCTCATGGGTGCGGCGGTGTTCGAAGTGCGTGCCGCCATCGTTGACACGATAGCGGCAGGGACCCACGCGCTCG
>CBIHQF010000568.1:0-3043 GCA_966211665.1 uncultured Pseudomonas sp.
GCGGCAAACTGGCGGCCAACTACACCCACTACGCCCTGGTACCGCTGGTTCTGCTGGCCGAAGCCCTGCGCCAGAACGGCTACCGCCTGAGCGAGGACGACGAGCGCCGCCTCGACCTGCTGGCCAATTTCGCCGCGCAATCGGTGTTGGCGCCGCAGCGCCTGCCGGAGCTGGACGGCAAAAAACAGGAACAGGTGGACCCGTACAAGATGGCCTGGCTGATCCCCTTCCTCAACCACTCCCCCAAGCACGAACTGGCCAACCGTCTGTATCAGGCCGAAGCGGACGCGGTCGACGGCTACAGCCAGATCGGCGGACGCATCGCCCCGCTTTATCCAACCCTCGAAGCCCTTAAAAGGTGAAGCCCATGGTCGCCAACCCAGCGTCGGCCATGCCGTTGCGCTGCCCGCACAAAACCTCTCGCAGCCTCATGCGTCGGCTCTTGCTCGCCGCCCTCGCTTGCATATCTTTGTCCGCCGGCTTTGCCGAAGCGGACCAGACGATCAGTCGCCTGCCCGGCGCCGAACAGCAGGTTGCGCTGGAGCAGTTGCTAGCCGGGCTGCCGAACGGCCCGACGGCCGAGCAACTGAGCAGCCAACTGCCAAGCGCGCGGGCCAGGGTTTCGAAACGCACGATGTTCTCCTCCCAGGCCGGCAGTTGGCCGTTCGAACCCTTCGTGCACAACGGCCTGTTCCGGGTGATCGCCGGCTACCAGGCCTCGCACCCGCAGGCCCTGCAAATTGGCGGCGGGCAAATCGACTTGGTCCAACTGCACCGTGCCGTGGGCGATCCCGAAATCCTGCGGCCGCACAAGGACGGCTACCTGCTCAGCTACCCGCTGCTGATTGCCGCCGACGCCGCGCTGCTGGTGGAAAACACCACGCTGTACCTGAACGCCAACAGCGGCAGTGCGCTGATCAACCAGGGCCAACTGGTGCTGCGCCATGCCATGGTGCAAGGCTGGAGCGGAACGCAGACGGACGAGATAACGGCAGAGCGTACGCCGCGGGGCTTCCGCCCCTTTATCGTGTCCTGGGCCGGCAGCGTCACCCTGGTCGAGAACTCCACGCTGTCGCGGCTCGGCTATAACGCTTACCTGGCCCGCGGCCTCGGCGTCGCCCGCAGCGCGGCGCAGGGTACGCGCATTCCGCCGGCCCGGCTGTTGGTTCGCGACAGCCTGTTCGACGAACTCTCCACCGCGGTGGATGCCAGCGACGCGCTGCTGCGGGTCGACAACAGCCGCTTCGAACGCTTGCAGCAATACGCTCTGGATATCGCCGACAGCCAATTGCGGCTGCAGGGCAACCGCATCGACCAGGTGCGCAACAACAGCGGCATACGCATCCGCGGTCGCAGCTCGGGTCGCGTCGAAGACAATGTGATCAGCGCCACCGGCAAAGCCGGTATCGAAGTGCTGGAACAACGCGGCGATCTGCTGCTGGCCGGCAATCTGCTCGGCACCGCGGCCGGCAACGCGATCCAGCTGCGCGAGAGCGGCGCCGAAGGCAGCCTGTTGCTGCTGCGCAATCACATTCTCAACAGCGGCTACAGCGGCATCGACGCCCTCAACGTGAAGCGCGCCCATGTCGCGGGCAACCGCATCGGCGGCACCCCCGAATACGCCATCAGCTTCCGCCACCCGGCGGCCGGCGGCGAGCGCCTGGTTCTGACCGGCAACGACCTGGGGCACACCGGCAAGGCGCTGATCCGGGTCGAAGGCCAGGACAGCCTGATCCTCGGCGACAATCGTTTCCACCTGACCCCGCCGCACCAGAAAGTCCTCGCCGGCGACCTCCTGCCGCTGCAAGGCCCGCTGCTCGACGCCCTGAGGGAACCAGGCTGCTTTATCGAAGTGCGCCCCAACAGTAAAAACCCTCCAGCGAAGCAGGCCAGGGAGAGGGCCAGCGGCTGCGCCGATAAGAGCTGATCGGCTCGGCTTTTCCAGGTTTAGAAAACTACAAGCGCCAGCGCAGACTGGCCGAGAGCGCATTGCCCTCGCTGCCGGAGCCGGTCATGCCCTTGTAGCGGATATCCAGGCCCAGGCCGGGGGCAATCGCGTAATCGGCGTGCACATCCAGCAGCACACTGTTGCGCGGCAACTCGGTGCCCAGTACTTCGAACGGCTCGCCCTCGTCCAGGCGCAGTTCCATCTCCGGACGCAGGTCGCCCTGCAACTGACGCACGGCCAAGGCGCCCTTGAGGATCAGCTCGCGCTCGAGCAGCTTGAACTTCTGCTGGCCGCGCAGGCCCAGGGTCGAGCTGAGCAATTGGCTGGCCTGGCTGGCCGCGGTCAATGCCGCGCTGCCGCCGCGCTCGCGGAAGCCCTCGCTGCGCTGGTCGATGCTCACCATGCGGGCGAAGGGTTCGAGGTAGGCCTGCTGGTCGTCGCCCATGCGGTAGGACAATTCGCTGAAGCCCTGGGCGATGCCCACCGCGTAATCGCCGACCAGGCGCTGCGGGCCGTCGACCAGTTGCAGGTTGCGCCGGCTGTCAAGTTGGTGCTCGCTGTAAGTGGCGCCAAAGGAAAATTTCAGCTTGCCGCCCGGCAGGGGCATCTGATTGCCGGCGTAGACGGCGGAGCGATAGCTGGCGGTATCGGCGCTGGCGTCACGCGAACTCACCCCGAGTTGCTGCGGACCGTAACCAAAGGCCGCGCCGAGACGCCAGTTGCCGAACAACGGCCAGTCGCCGCCGAACAGCAAGCCTTCGTGATCGAGGATGACTTCGCCGGCGTTGCCGTCATCCTCGATTTTCTGCCGCCCGCCCTGCAGTTGCACCCAGAACGGCAACGCCCGCTCAGGCGCGTCGAGGTTGCTGCTCAGGTTGTCCAGCGGCATCCAGGGGATATTCAGATCGTCCAGCAGCAGCGCCGAGGCAAAGCTGGTGTGGGCGTCGCCGGACAACCTGGAATAGGCATCGGGCACCGCGGCGCTGTCCAGGTTGATCAGGGTGCGCAACACTTCGTTGCTCGCCGGCAGGTTCTGCGCGCCGGCGGCGAAGGCGCGCTGGTTGTGGGTGACGGCCAGGCTTTCGAAACTGATGT
>CBIHQF010000569.1:0-3028 GCA_966211665.1 uncultured Pseudomonas sp.
TCGACCTCTTGCATGCCATGCAAGCGCTCTCCCAGCTGAGCTATAGCCCCATCTCAAGGACGGGGCGCATCTTAAGTGCGCCCCTGGGTACTGTCAACAAAATTTTAGTCGGCTGGTGGATTCTTTCTGCTGCCAGAACAACCACTTACCCTACCCTGCCGGCAGCAGGCCATTCAGCCGATCGTTGCCAGGAGTTTTTCCCATTCCTTGTTTTCCTTCTTCGACACGCCGCCGAGCAGCTCGATGGCCTGACGCAGACGGAAACGGGTGAGGTCCGGACCGATGATTTCCATGGCATCGAGTACCGACACCGAGCTGGCCTGGCCGGTTATCGCGGCGAACATCAGCGGCATGGCGTCGCGCAATTTCAATTCCAGGTGCTCGACCACGGCCTGGATACAACCGGTGATTTTGTCCTTTTCCCACTGACGCAAGGCTTCGAGCTTCCACAGGATCAACTGCATGACCTGGCGCACCTGATCGGCCGACAGTTTCTTGCTCTCGAACAGCTTGGCATCGGGGTTGACGCCACCGGCGAAGAAGAAGCTGGCCAGCGGCGCGATCTGGCTGAAGGTCTCGACCCGGCCTTGTACATGGGGCGCGATGCGCATCAGGTAATCGGAGTTGAACGCCCACTTCCGCGCACCGGCGGCAAACTCTTCGACGCTGAGTTCGCGCATCCATTGGCCGTTCAGCCAGGACAGCTTTTCCAGGTCGAAGATAGGTCCGCCGAGCGACACGCGCTGGATATCGAAGTTCTCGATCATCTCCTCGAGGCTGAACTTCTCGCGCTCGTCGGGCATCGACCAACCCATGCGGCCCAAATAGTTGAGCATCGCCTGGGGCAAAAAGCCCATGCGCTCGTAGAAGGTGATCGAAGTCGGGTTCTTGCGCTTGGACAGCTTGCTCTTATCGGGATTACGCAGCAGCGGCATATAACACAGCTGCGGCTTTTTCCAGCCGAAGTATTCGTAGAGCAGGATCAGCTTGGGCGCCGAAGGCAGCCATTCTTCGCCGCGCAGCACATGGGTGATGCCCATCAGGTGGTCGTCGACCACGTTGGCCAGAAAGTAGGTCGGCAGGCCGTCGGTCTTCATCAGCACCTGCATATCCATCCGATCCCAGGGGATCTCGACTTCGCCGCGGAGCATGTCCGGCACCACACAAACGCCTTCGCTCGGCACCTTCATGCGCACCACGTTGGGCTCGCCGGCGGTCAGGCGTTGCTGCACTTCCTCAGCGGAAAGGTGCATGCAATGGCCGTCGTAACGCGGGGTCTGCTTGGCTTCCATCTGCTCGGTGCGCAGCTTATCCAGGCGCTCTGCGCTGCAGAAGCAATGGAAGGCATGGCCCTTTTCCACCAGCTCGGCGCTGTATTTCTGGTAGATAGGGCCGCGCTCGCTCTGCCGATAGGGGCCATGCGGGCCACCGACGTCCGGGCCTTCGCTCCACTCGATGCCCAACCAGCGCAGGGCATCGTAAATCTGCTGTTCGGACTCGCGGGTCGAACGGACCTGGTCGGTGTCTTCGATACGCAGGATGAACTCGCCACCGTGCTGACGGGCGAAGCACAGGTTGAACAAAGCGATATAGGCGGTGCCTACGTGCGGATCGCCGGTGGGCGACGGCGCGATACGGGTACGGACGGTGGTCATGGCGGCTCTCGGACAGGCGAAGCGGATTAAATCGAGGCGGCGATATTAACAGGCTGGCCACCGTCGGCTCCAGCAAGCACGGCACACCTTTGTGGGAGGATTTTTAGCCGCGAACAAGCGGTCATCCTGTCGCGGCTAAAGCCCCTCCCACACAAAGCCCCTTCCCACATTCGACTATTCACACCTGCAACAGACGCTCGCGCAGCTTCTGGATCTCGTCGCGCAGTTGCGCCGCGGCCTCGAACTCCAGATCACGAGCCAGTTGGTACATCTTCTCTTCGAGTTGACGGATGCGTTTGGCGATCTCGCTCGGCGAGCGCAATTCGTTCTCGTAGCGAGCGCTTTCTTCCGCGGCCTGCGCCATGCCCTTGCGTTTCTTGCTGCGCGAGCCGGGCACATTGGCGCCTTCGAGGATGTCCTGAACATCCTTGAATACACCTTTGGGCACGATGCCGTTGGCTTCGTTGAAGGCGATCTGCTTGTTACGCCGCCGCTCGGTTTCGCCGATGGCCCGCTCCATCGAGCCGGTCATGCGATCGGCATAGAGAATCGCCCGACCATTGAGGTTACGTGCGGCGCGACCGATGGTCTGGATCAGCGAGCGCTCGCTGCGCAGAAAGCCCTCCTTGTCTGCATCGAGGATCGCCACCAATGAAACTTCGGGCATATCCAGGCCTTCGCGCAGCAGGTTGATCCCGACCAGCACATCGAAGGCGCCGATACGCAGATCGCGGATGATCTCGACCCGCTCCACGGTGTCGATGTCCGAGTGCAGGTAACGCACCTTGACCCCGTGATCGGCCAGGTAATCGGTGAGGTCCTCGGCCATGCGTTTGGTCAGGGTGGTAACCAGCACCCGCTCCTCGATGGCCACGCGCTTGCGGATTTCCGAGAGCAGGTCGTCGACCTGGGTCAGCGCCGGGCGCACCTCGATCTGCGGGTCGACCAGGCCGGTGGGGCGCACCACTTGCTCGATCACCCGCCCGGCATGCTCTGCCTCGTAAGGCCCCGGGGTCGCCGAGACGAAAATCGTCTGCGGGCTGGCCGCCTCCCATTCCTCGAAACGCATCGGCCGGTTGTCCAGTGCCGAAGGCAGGCGGAAGCCGTATTCGACCAGGGTTTCCTTACGCGAACGGTCGCCCTTGTACATGGCGCCGACCTGCGGCACCGAGACGTGGGACTCGTCGATCACCAGCAGCGCCTGATCCGGCAAATAGTCGTACAGCGTCGGCGGTGCTTCGCCCGGCCCGCGCCCGGAGAGGTAGCGCGAGTAGTTCTCGATGCCGTTGCAGTAGCCCAGCTCGAGAATCATCTCCAGGTCGAAGCGGGTGCGCTGCTCCAACCGCTGGGCTTCGACCAGTTTGTTGTTGCTG
>CBIHQF010000570.1:0-3020 GCA_966211665.1 uncultured Pseudomonas sp.
CCAGAAGCAGAGAGCGCCGCGATCAAAAAACACAAAATTGCCAGTCCGGTGTCAATCGGCACCTCCCCGAAATTCCGCGATGAACCCTTTTTAAGGCCCCGATCTTTTCCTCGAAAGGGCCAACACAGGTAGTTTTTCAACGACCTGCTACGTGCTGGCCGCCTCGGTAACGGCCTTGAGTTGCGCCAGACCCAGCTCGAAGTCGCCGCCGCATATCTTGTCTATGCCCATTACCAGGTGCATGGCCCTGCTGATGATGGCGTTGCTGCCTTCGCCGATTTCTTTATTGCCGTTCCAGCGGTAGATCGCGCGCCTGTTATGTCGCTCAAGGCGTCAGGTCGAACAGCGCCTTGCCGCTTTCCATGTCGCTGGGTACGGAGAAGTGCTCGTGGGCGATCAACCACTTCTCACCCTGTTTGCGTAAGCACTGGGTCACGCGCATCCAGCAGCTCTGCGTCTGGCCCTTGTCGTCGGTGCCGCCGCAATGGAGCAGATAATGCGCCACGCCGACCTCGTCGCCGATCATGAAACTCGGCTCGTGCACCTCGAACATGCCCTCGCCCGTGCACATCTCCATGCAGGCTTGCCAGTGGGCCTTGTAGGCGTCGCGGCCGACGAAACGCAGCGGACCGACGGCGTCGTAGGACACTACGTCATCGCTGTAGTGGCTGATGATGCGCTCGACATCCTTGCTGCGCGCGGCCTGCACCCAGCTGTCGATGACTTGTTTGATCTGGCTTTGCGGGGTTTCGATGATCATTGTCGCTCTCCTCTTTCGGTAGTGGTTTACCTGGTGGTTCAGGCTTCGTTTGCGGCGCAACAGGCATGGGCGACCGCCGGTTGTTCGTATTCGTCATGCAGGCGGGTCCAGTACTTGCCCTTGCCCTCCAGGTCGGGCATGCCGTCCCAGCCCTCGCCGCGGCCGAATGGGGTCATGTCGAGGAAGTAGAAGCTGCTCATCAACAGCTCCAGGCCGCGCGCGTAGCTGGAGTAGCTGTGGTAGACCCGCTCGCCGTCGCGCAGAAATACACTGACGCCGGGCTGTTCGCCCTGCACGTGGTAGGTCAGGCCCAGGCGTTCCAGTTCGGCCTTGTCGCGGTAGTTGTATTCGACCGGGGCGATGCGCTCGTCGGTGGTGGCGTGGTAGTCGTAGTTGAAGCTGCTGCCAGCCGAGGAATACCAGGGCAGCGTCCAACCCATGCGCCGTTTGAATGCCTCCAGCTCGACCAACGGCGCGCGGGAAACCAGCGCCAGTGTGGTGTCGCGGGCATGCAGGTGGGCCTGATGGCCGATATTGTCGACCAGGCAGGAACAACCGTCGCAGCCTTCGCCGCGGTCGCTGTGGTACATGAAGTGGTAGACGATCAGTTGGCTGCGGCCTTCGAATAGATCGACCAGACGCACCTCGCCTTGCGGCCCGGCAAAGCGGTAATCCTGCTCCACCGCCACCATCGGCAGCTGGCGGCGCTCGGCATTCAGCGCATCGCGTTGGCGGGTCAGGGCCTTCTCTTTTTCCAGTAGCGCTTTGCGCGCCACCAGCCACTCTTCGCGACTGGTAATACGGGGTAATGGGTAGTCATTGCGGTTCATGGCGTGAACTCCCTGTGATGGGCTGGTTTACAGACCGCGGCGCGGCCCGCTCAAACATCCAGTTGGCGCACCGGTCGCACTTCGACACTGCCGACCCGCGCCGCCGGAATCCTGCCGGCGACCTGCAGCGCCTCGTTGAGGTCGCGGGCCTCGATCAGGTAAAAGCCGGCCAGTTGTTCCTTGGTCTCGGCGAAGGGGCCATCGGTGATGGTCAGCTTGCCGCCGCGCATGCGCACCGTGGTGGCGGTCTCCACCGGTTGCAACGCCTCGGCTGCAAGCATGCGCCCGCTTTGCCGCACGGCTTCGGCATAGGCGTGACACTCCTCGTCCCGCGGGCTATCGGGGGAGTCGTGCAGCAGCTTTTCATCGCTGTAGACCAGGCATAGGTATTTCATGTGTCCTCCCGCGTTTTTTCATTATTGGTAATCACTAGTCGCGTGGCTGTGCGGCAAATCGACAGCGGCGCTGAAAATATTTTCATGGCCGACCAGCGGCGCGGATCGGTCGAGTAAGTCGCGGCTAAAGCCCCTCCCACAGGGTTAGCTGTGCTCGTGGGAGGGGCTGGGCTGCACTCCGCTCTAGCCGCGAGGTGACAAGCCCACCGATCAAGCGTCCTTCAGGGCCCGCAAGCGCCGCTCGAGAAATTGCCGATCCGGCCCCTGCTGGGCCAATTGCAAGGCGCGCTGGTAGGCCTCGCGCGCGGCGGCGTATTGCCCCAGGCGCCTATGCAAGTCGGCGCGGGCGGCATGGGCCAGGTGGTAATCGGCCAGCTCGCCGCGCGCGAGCAGGCTTTCGATCAGCGCCAAACCAGCCTGCGGACCGTCGCGCATGGCCACTGCAACCGCGCGGTTGAGTTCGATCACCGGCGATGGCGTGATACGCAGCAAGGCATCGTAAAGCCCGACGATCTGCGCCCAGTCGGTGGCCTCCATGCTTGGCGCCTCGGCGTGCACCGCGGCGATCGCCGCCTGCAAGCTATAGGGGCCGAAACGCCGCGAGCGCAGCGCCTGCATGACCAGCGCCTCGCCTTCGCCGATCAGTTCGGCGGACCACAGCGAGCGGTCCTGCTCATCCAGCAGCACCGGCTCGCCGCTCACCGAGGTGCGCGCCGGGCGCCGCGATTCGTGCAGCAACATCAGCGCCAGCAGCCCCATCACCTCGGGCTCGGGCAGCAACTCGCAGAGCAGACGGCCCAAGCGAATCGCTTCGCTGGACAGGTGGCTACGGGTCAGCGAATCGCCGGAGCTGGCGAAATAACCTTCGTTGAATACCAGGTAGATCACCCGCAACACCGCTTCCAGGCGCTCGACCAACTCGTTGCGGCCGGGTACTTCGTAGGGGATGCCGGCATCGCGGATCTTGCCCTTGGCGCGCACGATGCGCTGGGCCACGGTGCTCGGGCTGGTAAGAAAGGCGTGGGCGATGTCCTC
>CBIHQF010000571.1:0-3019 GCA_966211665.1 uncultured Pseudomonas sp.
GTGGCTTGTGTACCGTGGGGTGAGCGACGCCAACCCCGGTTATGGGCACGTGGGTCTCGCTCCGCACAACCCAGGCTACGGTTTCAGATCGAAGTCGTCGGCATCCAGATACGCCGGGAAGCGCTCGCGGTAGGCGGCCAGTTCACTGGCGCTGAGCGTCGTCCGAAACACGCCATCTGCATCCCCTGCATCGAGCAGCGCCTCCCCCTGAAAATCCAGCACCTGGGAATCGCCGCTATAGGGATGACCTTTGCCGTCCTGACCAATGCGATTTACCGCCGCGACATAACACAGGTTTTCGATGGCCCGCGCCGGCAGCAGCCGGTTCCAGTGTTGGCGTCGCGCCGCCGGCCAGTTGGCGGTATACAGCAGCAGATCGGTGGTGTGCGGGTCACGGCTCCAGAGCGGGAAGCGCAGGTCGTAACAGATCAGTGGGCGGATTCGCCAGCCGCTCAGCTCGAGCACAACTTGCTCGTTGCCCGCCGCGTAATGTTTGTGTTCGCCGGCCATGCGGAACAGATGGCGCTTGTCGTAATGCGCCACACTGCCGTCCGGGCGGGCCCAGAGCAGGCGATTGCGGTAGGAGCCATCGGCAGCCTGGACGATCAGGCTACCGGTCACCACGGCATCGATGCGCTTGGCCTGCTCACTCAGCCAGAGGCTGGTCGGGCCTTTTTCCGGCTCGGCCAGGGCGGCCGAATCCATGGAGAAGCCGGTGCTGAACATTTCCGGCAGCGCGATCAGGTCGGCGCCATGAGCCTGCTCCAGCAGGGTTTCGAAGTGCGCGCGGTTGGCCGCGGGATCCTGCCAGGCCAACTCGGTCTGGATCAGCGCCAGTTCGAGGTCCGGCAAGTTCGTCAAATCGCGCATAGTTTTTCCGCTGCCTGGCGCAACGTCTCCTCGCGCTTGGCGAAACAGAAGCGCACCAGACGCAGGTTCTTGGGCGGTTGCTGGTAGAACACCGACACCGGGATAGCCGCCACGCCGTGTTCGCGGGTCAACCACTCAGCCATCGCCACGTCGTCCAGGTCGTCGCGAATCGCCGAATAGTCGGCCAACTGGAAATAGGTGCCGGCGGCGCGGACGAATTCGAAGCGTGAATCGATCAGCAGGTCGCAGAACAGGTCGCGCTTGGCCTGATAAAAGGCCGGCAACTGCTCGACATGCTCGGGATGCTCGGCCATGAAATCGGCCAGCGCCCACTGCAGCGGCGTGACGCCGCAGAAGCTGACGTACTGGTGCACCTTGCGCAGCTCTGCGCTCAAGGCCGGTGGTGCCACCACGTAGCCGGTCTTCCAGCCGGTGACGTGATAGGTCTTGCCGAACGAGCTGACCACGAAGGCGCGCTGATACAGCTCATCGTGGGCCAACACGCTGGCATGCTGGATGCCGTCGAAGACCAAGTGTTCGTAGACTTCATCGCTGATCAGGTAGAGATCGCGGTCGCGGATCAAGGCCGCCAACTGGTCCAGCTCGGCCCGCGAGATCAAGGCACCGCTGGGGTTGTGCGGGCTGTTGAGGATGATCAGCCGGGTTCTATCGCTCAGCGCATCGCCCAGGTGCTGCCAATCGATGGCGAAGCCCGGCAGCGTAAGCGGTACATGCACGCAGCGCCCGCCGGCCAGCGTCACCGAGGGTTCGTAACTGTCGTAGCAGGGATCGAAGACGATGACCTCGTCGCCCGGCTGGATCAGCGCCTGGATCGCACAGAAGATCGCCTGGGTCGCGCCGGGCGTGATGGTGATTTCACTGTCGGCGCTGACCGTGCGGCCATAGCAGCGGGCGATCTTCACCGCGACCTGCTCGCGCAACGCCGGCAAACCGGTCATGGGCGCGTACTGGTTATGCCCGGCCAGCACATGGCGAGCGACCGCTTCGCACAATGCTTGCGGCCCGTCGAAATCGGGAAAGCCCTGGGACAAATTGAGCGCCCCGGTTTCCACGGCGAGCTGCGACATGCGGGTAAAGATGGTGGTGCCAACGTTGGGCAGTTTGCTCTGAAACATCGCGCTATTCCGTAGGGCGGGTGCAACCCGCCAGAAATCGGGGGGGGGGGGTGGCACCCCCCCTACGCCACTGTTGATGGCGCAGGATAGCCCAATGCCCGGAAAGGCAAAAGGCACCCGAAGGTGCCCTTGCAGATAAAGCTTAGCGCTTGTCCTTGCGCTTCTTCTCGGCCTTTTTGTGGTGGCTCATCAGACGGCGCTTCTTGTTCACCTGGCGGTCGGTGAGGGTGTTCTTGTTGCCCTCGTAGGGGTTTTCGCCGCCTTTGAATTCGATGCGGATCGGCGTACCGACCAGCTTGAGCACGCGCCTGTAGGTGTTTTCCAGGTAGCGCACATAGGACTTGGGCACCGCCTCGACCTGGTTGCCGTGGATCACGATCAACGGCGGGTTGGCGCCGCCCAGGTGGGCATAACGCAGCTTGATCCGGCGGTTGTTGACCATCGGCGGCGCGTGATCGCCGACCGCATCTTCGAGGATCTGGGTCAGGCGGTTGGTCGGCCAGCGGGTGATCGCCGACTTGAACGAGGCCTGCACCGACTTGTACAGATTGCCGACACCGGTGCCGTGCAAGGCGGAGATGAAGTGGATATCGGCGAAGTCGACGAAGAACAGCCGGCGCTGCAATTCGGTCTTCACGTAATCTCGCTCGCTGGGCTCCATGCCGTCCCACTTGTTCAAGGCGATCACCAACGCGCGGCCGCTTTCCAGGACGAAGCCGAGCAGGTTGAGGTCATGATCGACCACACCCTCGCGGGCGTCCATGACGAACACCACGACGTTGGAGTCCTGGATCGCCTGCAGGGTTTTCACCACCGAGAACTTTTCCACCGCCTCGAAAATTTTGCCGCGCCGGCGCACACCGGCGGTGTCGATCAGGGTGTACTTCTCGTCGTCGCGTTCGAACGGGATATAGATGCTGTCGCGGGTGGTGCCGGCCTGGTCGTAGACGATCACCCGGTCTTCGCCGAGCATGCGGTTGACCAGGGTCGACTTGCCGACGTTGGGCCGGCCG
>CBIHQF010000572.1:0-3015 GCA_966211665.1 uncultured Pseudomonas sp.
GCAATACTGCGTTAAAAACGGCCCGGGACTCGGCGTCTCAAAATGCTCATTTACAACACGTAAACTCGCGTGCGAGCCCAGTCCGCTTTTTCGGCCGTTTTTGTGGGGACGCCTAGTCCTTGTCTTGCCTGCCTCGGCTCGTGCTTCCTGCTTCGCTCTACCTCCTGCATCCATGCAGTCGTCGCCTACGTTTTTCAACGGCCTGCTAGCGCACCGCCTCGAACAACCCGGTGGCGCCCATACCGCCGCCCACGCACATGGTGACGATGCCGTAGCGCAGGTTGCGCCTTTGCAGCTCACGCACCAGATGACCGACCTGGCGCGAGCCGGTCATGCCGAAGGGATGGCCGATGGAAATCGAGCCGCCGTTGACGTTGTACTTGTCGTTATCGATCTGCAAACGGTCGCGGGCATACAGACACTGCGAGGCGAAGGCCTCGTTGAGTTCCCACAGATCGATATCGGCAATTTGCAGGCCCTTGGCCTTGAGCAGTTTCGGTACCGAGAACACCGGGCCGATGCCCATCTCGTCGGGCTCGCAACCGGCGACCGTGAAGCCGCGGAAGAACGCCTTGGGCTTGAGCCCCAGCTCGATCGCTTTGTCCAGGCTCATCACCAGGGTCATGGAAGCGCCGTCGGACAGCTGCGAAGCGTTGCCGGCGGTTACCGAACCGTCTTCGGCGAATACCGGTTTGAGCGCGCTCAGACTTTCGATGGTGGTATCGGGGCGGTTGCAATCGTCGCCTTCGACCACGCCGTCGACGATCTTCTTCTCGCCGGTGGCTTTGTCTTCCACCTGATACTTGACCTGCATCGGCACGATTTCGTCGTTGAACAAGCCCGCCACCTGAGCGGCGGCGGTGCGCTGCTGGCTTTGCAGGGCATAGGCATCCTGCGCCTCGCGGCTGACGTTGTAACGCCGCGCGACTATCTCGGCGGTCTGGCCCATGGGGTAGTAAATACCCGGCACATCCTTCTGCAGGATGGGGTTGAACAGGTTGTCGGTGTTCATGCTCTTCAAGGTCATGGTGATCGACTCGACGCCGCCGGCGACGATGATGTCGCTGCAGCCCGAGGCGATCTGGTTGGCGGCGATGGCGATCGCCTGCAAACCGGACGAGCAGAAACGGTTGAGGGTCATGCCCGCGACCTGGGTGCCGAGGCCGGACAATACCGCGACGTTACGGCCGATGTTCATGCCCTGGGCGCCTTCGTTGGAACCGGCGCCAACGATGCAATCGTCGACCAGTGCAGGATCGATACCGCTACGCGTCAGCAGCGCATTGACGCAGTGCGCCGCCATGTCGTCCGGACGGGTCAGATTGAACTTGCCACGGAAGGACTTGGCCAAGCCAGTCCGCACGCTTTCAACGATCACCACTTCACGCATGTCGCACCTCATCTTTAGGGGCCTTTGGATGAGCGAAGAATAGGGTCGACAATTCAGACCGACGATTACTATTCATCGGATATATGCGCAACCATCCTTGGGATGGGCCGGATGGCAAATTAGCCGTTGAATAAGTCATATGTGCGGCATCAATCCTTAGCGAACGCTGCCTCCAGCGCCTCGTTGATCGTGCGCAATACCTTGACCCGGGCGAAGCGCTTATCGTTGGCCTCGACCAGCGTCCAGGGTGCGATTTCGGTGCTGGTGCGATCGACCATATCGCCCACCGCATCGCGGTATTGCGACCATTTCTCGCGATTGCGCCAGTCGTCCTCGGTGATTTTGAAGCGTTTGAAGGGAATCTTTTCGCGCGCCTGGAAGCGTTCCAATTGCACCTCACGATCGATCGCCAGCCAGAACTTCACCAGCACCACGCCGGCCTCGGTCAGTTGCTCCTCGAAATCGTTGATTTCGCCATAAGCGCGCAACCAGTCGGCCTGGCTGCAGAACCCCTCCACCCGCTCGACCAGCACCCGGCCATACCAGGAGCGATCGAACATGGTGAATTTGCCGCGCGCCGGTATATGCCGCCAGAAACGCCATAAATAGGGCTGCGCGCGCTCTTCCTCGGTCGGCGCCGCCACCGCCACGATGCGGTACTGGCGGGGATCCAGCGCCGCAGCCACGCGGCGGATGGCGCCGCCCTTGCCGGCCGCATCGTTGCCCTCAAACACCGCGACCAATGCGTGCTTGCGCATGCGTTTGTCGCGCATCAACAGCGACAGCCGCGCCTGCTCGACGGCCAGCTGCTCGTTGTAGTCGTCCTTGTCCAGCGCCTGGTTCATATCCAGGCTGTCGAGTAGGCCGCGATTGTCCAGGCTGGAGATCAAAGGGGCGGCATGCGGGTGGGGAGCCGAGCGGGCGTCGTTCCTCAGCGCGGCTTGCAAACCATCGAGCAGAATCCGCCCGACCGTCAGGCTGCGATAATGCTCGTCCGCGCCCTCCACCACATACCAGGGTGCGTAATCGCGGCTGGTACGGCGCAATACCCGCTCGCCGACGCGCACGAACTTGTCGTAGGTTTTCGATTGTTGCCAATCCAGCGGGCTGATGCGCCAGCTGTGCAGCGGATCGTCCTGCAGTTGCTTCAAGCGCGCCTTCATCTGCTTCTTCGACAGGTGGAACCAGAACTTGAAGATCAGCGCGCCTTCATCGAACAGCATGCGCTCCATCGCCAATGCGCTGTCGATAGACTGGTCGAGCACGGCATCCTTGAATTCGTTATGCACCCGTCCCTGCAACATCTGGCTGTACCAGTTGCCGAAGAAAATGCCGGTCGAGCCCTTGGCCGGCAATTGCCGCCAATAACGCCAAGCCGGTGGCCGCGCCAGTTCCTCGTCGGTCGGCCGATCGAAGGTGCTGACCTGGATCAGCCGCGGGTCCATCCACTCGTTGAGCAACTTGACCGTCTCGCCCTTGCCCGCGCCCTCGATGCCGTTGAGCAGGATGATCACCGGAAAGCGCGCCTGCTGTTTCAACTCGTACTGCGCCTCGAGCAACGCCTCGCGCAACTCGGGCACGGCGGCGTCGAACGAGAGCTCGACCCCGTGCGAGACCGCGAAGCT
>CBIHQF010000573.1:0-2999 GCA_966211665.1 uncultured Pseudomonas sp.
CCAACCTGGAGTTCCGTCTGGCGGCCGAGCCGGATGCATCCAAGGCCACCACCGAAACCTTCGAGTTTCGCGAGGAAGGCCGTCCTCCGGTGCAGCTGGAGCGTGAGCTGATCATCACCGGCGATCAGGTGACCGATGCCCAGGCCAGTTTCGACGAAAACGGTCGCCCGCAGGTCAATATCCGTCTGGACGGCCATGGCGGCGAGCTGATGAACCGCGCCACCCGCAATAATGTCGGGCGCAGCATGGCGGTGATCTTTATCGAGCAGAAGCCGACCCTGCGCTATATGCGCCAGACGGTCGATGGCGTCGAGAAAGAAGTCGCGGTGCAAACCTTCGTCGAAGAAAAGAAGATCATCAGCCTGGCGACCATTCAGTCGGCCTTGGGCAGTCAGTTCCGTATCACTGGCCTGGATGGGCCGGGCGAGTCGACCGAGCTGGCGCTGCTGCTGCGTGCCGGTGGTTTGGCGGCGCCGATGTACTTCGCCGAAGAGCGCACCATAGGCCCGAGTCTGGGGGCGGACAACATCGCCAAGGGTATCGATGCCTCGCTCTGGGGCATGCTCTTCGTTTCGCTGTTCATCATCGCCATTTACCGCGTATTCGGCGTGCTGGCGACCATCGCGCTGGCTTTCAACATGGTGCTGCTGCTGGCGTTGATGTCGCTGCTCAGCGCTACTCTGACCTTGCCGGGGATTGCCGGTATCGTCCTGACCATGGGTATGGCGGTGGATGCCAACGTGCTGATCTTCTCGCGTATTCGCGAAGAGATCGCCAACGGCATGTCGGTACAGCGCGCCATTCATGAGGGCTTCGATCGCGCCTATTCGGCGATCATCGACGGCAACCTGACCACCTTGTTGGTCGGCGGCATCTTGTTCGCCATGGGTACCGGCCCGGTCAAAGGCTTTGCGGTGACCCTGTCGCTGGGCATCCTCACGTCGATGTTCACTGCCATTCTGGTGACTCGTGCCATGGTCAACTTGAGCTTCGGCGGGCGTGACCTGAAGAAGTTGTGGATTTAAGGGGCTGAGATGAATCGTGTAATCAACTTTATGGGCGTGCGCCATATTGCGCTCGCCCTCACCATGCTGATAACGCTTATCGCGTTGGGCAGCTTGGCGACCAAGGGGCTCAACTTCGGTCTGGATTTTACCGGCGGTACGCAGATCGAATTGGCTTACGAACAACCTGCCGATCTCGGCAAGATCCGCGAGCAACTGGCTGGCGCCGGTTATGCTGACGCCGTGGTGCAGAGCTTCGGTGCCACCACCGAGGTGGTGGTGCGCATGCAGGGCGACGACCCGGATTTGGGAGTCAAGGTCGCGACTGTACTGCAGCAGTCAGGCGATAAGCTGCAGGTGAAAAAGGTCGAGTTCGTCGGCCCGCAGGTCGGTGAGGAGCTGCGCGACCAAGGCGGTCTCGGCATGCTGCTGGCGCTGGGCGGAGTCATGCTGTACCTGGCCTTCCGCTTTCAGTGGAAGTTCTCCATGGGTGCCTTCGTCTCGCTGGTGCATGACGTAATAGTCACCTTGGGATTTTTGTCGTTCTTCCAGATCACCTTCGACCTGACGGTGCTGGCGGCTTTGCTGGCGATCATCGGTTACTCGCTGAACGACACCATTGTGGTATTCGACCGGGTTCGTGAGAACTTCCGCGTATTGCGCAAGTCCAGCTTGATCGAAAATATCAACATCTCCACCACCCAGACGCTGCTACGTACCTTGGCGACTTCGGTTTCCACTTTGCTGGCGATCGCTGCCTTGCTGTTATTCGGTGGCGATAACCTGTTCGGTTTCGCGATCGCACTGTTCGTGGGCGTGCTGGTCGGTACCTATTCGTCGATTTATATCTCCAACGCCGCGCTGATTTGGCTCAATCTGACCGTTGAAGATTTGATCCCACCGGTAGTCGCCGAGGAAGTCGATGATCGTCCTTGATGCATAAGGGTTCATGGAAAGGCGCTTACACAAGGCCATTAATATGAACCAAATTCACCTGATCGTTGTCTCAGGCGTAGGTCAGGCGCAAAGCGTCTGGTGGCATCGGTCAGGAGTTTAGCTATGAACAAGTCAATGGTTGTCGGTGCGGTACTGGGTGCGGTGGCGGTAACGGCCGGTGGTGCTGTTGCGACCTACAACTTGGTTAGCGGCCCGGAATACGCTGAGGTATTGGCGGTAAAGCCGGTTAAAGAAACCATCAAAACACCCCGTCAGGTCTGCCAGGACGTGACCGTCACGCGTCAGAAGCCCGTGCAGGATCAGCATAGGATTGCCGGTACGGCAATTGGCGCGGTAGTCGGTGGGTTGTTGGGTAACCAGGTGGGCGGCGGTAATGGTAAGAAGATCGCCACCGTCGCCGGTGCGGTTGGTGGAGGCTACGCCGGCAACAAGGTGCAGGGCAGTATGCAGGCCAACGACACCTATACCACCACTGAGACCCGTTGCAGCACGGTCACTGACACCTCCGAGAAGGTGATCGGCTATGACGTCAAATATCAGTTGGACGGCAAGGAAGGTCGCGTACGCATGGATAACGATCCCGGTAGCAGGATCCCGGTCGAGGATGGCCAGTTGGTGCTGACTCAGCTTGCCGACTGAATCCGACTCAATAAAAAAGCGCCTCGCGCGGCGCTTTTTTATTGTCTGTGCCAGGCGGCTGGCGCTACGGTGATCAGCGTTTCAGCGACGCCGACAGGTGCGGTTGGATCGCTGTCAATACCGCTTTGAAGCACTTGGTGTTGCCGGCCACGATCTGGCCCTTTTCGAGAAATTCATGGCCGCCGCTGAAGTCGCTGATCAGGCCGCCGGCCTCTTGGATCAGCAGCGCGCCGGCTGCCATGTCCCATTCGGAAAGACCGAACTCCCAGAATGCATCGAAGCGCCCGGCGGCAACATAAGCCAGATCCAGGCTGGCGGCGCCGGCGCGACGGATGCCGGCGGTCTGGCCGATCAGGCTGCGGAACATGCCCAGGTAGTTTTCCAGGTTGTCCATTTGGC
>CBIHQF010000574.1:0-2996 GCA_966211665.1 uncultured Pseudomonas sp.
AACAACGCGGTCTATGTCAGTTGGCTGGAGCGCTGCGCCTGGCGTCACTCGCAATATCTGGGCCTGGATTTGAGCGAGTACCGGCGCCTTGATCGCGCCATGGCGGTGCTGCGCCATGAAATCGACTACCTGGCCAGCGCCTATGAAGACCAGGAGCTGCAAATGGCGACCTGGATCGTCGAATCGGATCAGCGTCTGAAAATGGATCGGCGCTTCCAGCTGATCCGTCCGGAAGACGGCCTCACACTGTTACGCGCGAAAACCACTTTTGTCTGTATCGAGCTGTCCAGCGGCAAGCCCAAGCGTATGCCGGCCGAGTTCGTCGAGGGCTATGGGCGGGCTTTGCAGCCGGCATTTCCCATGGAGCTTTAACGCGGCGCCGTCACTCCAGCTTCGGGGCGAGAAACAGCGCATCGTTGTCGAGCATCACCTGGTATTCCCTGGTTTCCCCGGGTTCGAGCAGGATCGATTGGCCGCTGGCCAGATCATCGGCATTGCAGTTGCCAACCGCCGAGAGCTTGGCCCTCAGGTAGTGGGTGCCGGCGGGAACATCCAGACTGACCGATTCGCCGACCGGCAGGTACGCCACCGGTTTTTCCTCGAGTAGCAGTTCCACTTCGCAGCCCTCCGGCACTTTGGCGTCGCGGCCGATAATCAACTGGGCCATCTTCTCCGATGGGGCTTGCGTCGCAGACGCTGCATGGCTCAGGCCAAGGCCGAGGTACAGACAGCCAAGCAGTAACAGGGTGCGCATCATCGTCTCCAGAACATTCGATCGTCACGATGTGGACTCTGCGAGGCTTGCAGTGTTCCAATCCACAACCCTCCAGACGTGATTGGCCGCGTAACTGGGCCGTTTTTTCGAGACTCTATCTATGCAAATCGCCCTGGCGCCCATGGAGGGCTTGGTCGACGAAATCCTCCGTGATGTGCTGACCCGTGTGGGCGGTATCGACTGGTGCGTGACCGAATTCATCCGCGTGACCGAGCGGGTATTGCCGGCCAGCACCTACCAAAAATTCGCCCCCGAACTCTTCAGTGGCGCGCAGACCGCAGCCGGTACGCCGCTACGGGTGCAGTTTCTCGGCTCCGACCCGGCCTGCCTGGCGGATAACGCGGCTTTCGCCTGCACCCTGGGCGCGCCGGTGATCGACCTGAATTTCGGCTGCCCGGCCAAGACCGTGAATAAATCCCGGGGCGGAGCGGTATTGCTCAACGAGCCGGAATTGCTCCATGCCATTGTCCGCGAAGTGCGTCGGGCCGTACCCGCGCAGATCCCGGTGACCGCCAAGATGCGCCTGGGTTTCGCGCACAAGGACGCTGCGCTCGAGTGCGCCCAGGCCTTGACCGAGGGCGGCGCCGCGCAGCTCGTCGTGCATGCGCGGACCAAGGTCGAAGGTTACAAGCCGCCGGCCCATTGGGAGTGGGTGGCGCGGGTGCAAGAGGCGGTCAAGGTGCCGGTCTTCGCCAATGGCGAGGTGTGGAGCCTGGACGACTGGAGGCGCTGCCGCGAAGTCAGCGGCGTGGATGATGTCATGCTCGGCCGCGGCCTGGTCGCGCGCCCGGATCTGGCCCGGCAAATCGCTGCCGCGCGGGCCGGCCGCGAAGTGGTCGCAATGGATTGGCAGGCACTGCAGCCGCTGCTCGCCGAATTCTGGCTGCAAGCGCGACGCAAGATGTCTCCACGCTACGCCCCTGGCCGCTTGAAGCAGTGGCTGGCGATGCTCACCCGTAGCTATCCAGAGGCCATGCAGCTCTTCGACTTGCTGCGTCGGGAGAACGATTGCCTGCGTATCGATGCCTTGCTCGGCATCGATATCCCGTCGCTGGAGCAGCGGGACGCGGGCTGAACCTGTAGCTCGGATGCAATCCGGGAGGCGATGTCAGTCGCGCAGTTTTTCCCCGGATTTCATCCGGGTTACGACGCCGTATTCGCCGCGGGCGCGTGCCTCCTACCAGTCCTGCGCCGCTGGCTGAGTCTGTAGCCCTGATTCAATCTGGGGAGTTCACCTCCCGCCGCTGATATCCAGCAGCGCCCCGCTGGTATAGGACGCCTGATCGCTGGCCAGCCAGAGTATCGCTTCGGCGACTTCCTCGGCGCGACCGCCGCGGCCCATGGGCACGCTACGGCTGACCCGCGTCACGCGTTCGGGCTCGCCGCCGCTGGCGTGGATCTCGGTGTCGATCACGCCGGGGCGCACGGCGTTGACGCGGATTCCCTCGGCGGCCACTTCCTTGGCCAGGCCACGGGTCAGGCTGTCGATGGCGCCTTTGGCGGCCGCATAGTCGATGTATTCGTCCGGCGCGCCGAGACTTGCCGCCACCGAGGACAGGTTGACGATGGCGCCGCCGTGCCCACCGTGGCGGGTCGACATGCGCTTCACCGCCTCGCGGCAGCAGAGAAAACTGCCGAACACATTGACCGCGAATACCCGTTGCCAGCGTGCCAGTTCCATCTGCTCCAGGCGCATCTGCTGCTCCAGCATGCCGGCATTATTGACCAGTACATCGAGGCGCCCGAACGCCTGGTCGAGGCGGGCGAACAGCTGCAACACCTGGGCTTCGTCGGCCATATCGGCCTGCACGGCGGTGGCCCGTCCGCCGTTGGCTCGGATTTCCTCGACAAGAGCATCGGCGGCCGTGCTTTGTTCGCGATAGTTGAGGCACAGGTCGTATCCCCGGGCCGCCGCAAGTTTGGCGGTGGCGGCGCCAATGCCGCGACTGGCGCCGGTTATCAACATGACTCTGTTCATCTGCGTGTTCCCTGGATTGATCGGAGGTAGCGGCTGCCTGTAAGAAAGTTTTGCAAGCGCTTGAAATCTTATCGCCCATCCACATTTTAGTGTGTACGCGGGATGCCGAAGTCGGGTTCCGCGCCATGGGCCGCTGAAGAACCGAGCGCGCAGCGCGTGCTTCATTCGTTTCGCGGTGGCCCGTTAAAACTCGCTGAACCCAGGAGATCAATTATGAGCACCGCATTTTCCATGACCCCGCTG
>CBIHQF010000575.1:0-2980 GCA_966211665.1 uncultured Pseudomonas sp.
GATTTCTTCCAGGGCGCAGATATCCAGCCAGCTCATGCTTGCACCTCCAGATCGCGCAGGGCGATGCGCTCGAATTCTTTCTTCAGTTGCGGTTTGGCCAATTGCTCCTTCCACGGGTCCTGCTCGAAGGACAGCGAGAACAGCAGGCGAGCGTGCAGCGCCTTGCGCCTTTCGGCATCTTCCAGCACGGCTTTCTTGATGTGCTCCATGCCGACGCGCTGCATGTAATGCACGGTGCGCTCGAGGTAGAAGGCCTCCTCGCGATAGAGCTGGAGGAAGGCCAGGCTGTACTCCATCACCTCTTCGGCGCTCTTGAGCTTGACGAAGAACTCGCCGGCCTCGGTCTTGATCCCGCCGTTGCCGCCGATATACAGCTCCCAGCCGGAGTCGACGCCGATGATGCCGACGTCCTTGATGCCCGATTCGGCGCAGTTGCGTGGGCACCCGGAGACCGCCAGCTTGACCTTGTGCGGCGACCACATATTGAACAGCGCGTGTTCCAGATCGATACCCATTTGCGTCGAGTTCTGCGTGCCGAAGCGGCAGAACTCGCTGCCGACGCAGGTCTTCACGGTGCGGATGGATTTGCCGTAAGCGTGGCCGGACGGCATGTCGAGGTCTTTCCAGACGCCCGGCAGGTCGTCCTTCTTGATCCCCAGCAGGTCGATGCGCTGGCCGCCGGTGACCTTGACCATGGGCACTTGGTATTTGTCGGCGACATCGGCGATACGGCGCAGCTCGGCGGCGTTGGTCACGCCGCCCCACATGCGCGGTACCACCGAGTAGGTACCGTCCTTCTGGATGTTGGCGTGGGCGCGCTCGTTGATGAAGCGCGACTGCGGATCGTCCTTGGCTTCGCCCGGCCAGGTGGAGATCAGGTAGTAGTTCAGCGCCGGGCGGCAGGTGGCGCAACCGTTCGGCGTGCTCCACTCCATAAAGGCCATGGCATCGGCGATGCTGGTCAGGTGATGGTCGCGAATCGCCTTGCGAACTTGCCCATGGTTGAGGTCGCTGCAAGCGCAGATGGCTTTCTCGCTCTTCGGTTTGACGTCTGCCGCGCCGCCCACGGTGTTGATCAGAATCTGTTCGACCAGGCCGGCGCAGGAGCCACAGGAACTGGCGGCTTTGGTGTGCTTCTTCACGTCGTCTACGCTGAACAGGCCGTTTTCCTGAATGGCTTTGACGATGGTGCCCTTGCATACGCCGTTGCAGCCGCACACTTCCATATCGTCCGGCATATTGGCGGCGCTGCTCTGGCCCTGGTGGCCGGCGTCGCCGATGGCCTGCTCCATAGAAGAAGAGCCGCCGAACATCAAATAATCGCGGATTTCGCTGACATTGTGGTTTTCGCGGATCTGCCGGAAGTACCAGCCGCCGTCGGCGGTGTCGCCATACAGGCAGGCGCCGACCAGCACGTCGTCCTTGATCACCAACTTCTTGTACACACCGCCGATCGGGTCGGACAGCGTTATCGTTTCCGTTCCCTCTGCGCCCATAAATTCGCCGGCGGAGAACAGGTCGATGCCGGTGACTTTCAATTTGGTCGAGGTCACCGAGCCCTGGTAACGGGAGAAACCGAGCTGGGCCAAGTGGTTGGCGCAGACCTTGGCTTGCTCGAATAGCGGCGCCACCAGGCCGTAGGCGATACCGCGGTGGCTGGCGCATTCGCCGATCGCGTAAACCCGCGGGTCGTAGGTCTGCATGGTGTCGTTGACCAGGATGCCGCGGTTGCAGGCGATACCGGATTGCTCCGCCAGCTCGCTATTGGGGCGGATACCGGCGGCCATCACCACCAGGTCGGCGGGAACCACGTCGCCATCCTTGAATTTCACCGCGCAGACGCGGCCTTCGCCGTTGTCCAGCAGTTCGGCGGTTTGCTTGGGCAGCAGGAACTTGAGGCCGCGGTCTTCAAGAGACTTCTGCAGCAGGCGACCGGCGGTGGCGTCGAGTTGACGTTCCAGCAACCAATCGCCGATATGCACCACGGTGACGTCCATGCCGCGCAACTTGAGGCCATTGGCCGCTTCCAGGCCGAGCAGGCCGCCGCCGATGACCACCGCGTGCTTATGGGTCTTGGCGGTATCCATCATCATCTGGGTATCGGCGATATCTCGATAACCGATCACGCCCTCCAGATCCTTGCCGGGGATCGGCAGGATAAAGGGGTTGGAGCCGGTGGCGATGAGCAGGCGATCGTATTCGGCCTCGCTGCCGTCATCGGCGACCACCACGCGGGCCTTGCGATCGATTTTCACCACTTTGCGCCCGAGCAGCAGCTTAATGCCGTTCTCGGCATACCAGTTGAGGTCGTTGAGCACGATCTCTTCGAAGGTCTGCTCGCCCGCCAATACCGGGGAAAGCAGGATGCGGTTGTAGTTCGGGTGCGGTTCGGCACCGAACACCGTGATGTCATAGAGATCGGGGGCGAGCTTGATCAGCTCTTCGAGGGTGCGGACACCGGCCATGCCGTTGCCAATCATCACCAGCTTGAGTTTTTTCATGCCGCCATCTCCTGAATAAAAGCGCGGAAAAAATTGTCGGGAGCAATTTTTAACGTCGCCCCGCGACGGCTCGAACAGTGGCCGCCAGGGATGGCAGGCCGTAAAACAAAAAAGGCGCCCTGCTAGTTGACTAGCAGGACGCCTTTGTCCAGTCCCGTTCTATCGGGAAGCGCGCCCTTCAACGTTGAAGGCTGCGCTTTATATATGTGGCAGAGCCAATGCAGGGCTTGTGCCAACTTGGCTGTATTGCATTTTTCAAGGCATTTCAGGCACTTGCGGGGCCGTGTCGGGCACGGCTTTGCACCTTTTCAAGGCGTGTTGCGCTGCTTTGGTGCGTGGTCCGGTCGCGGCCTCACTTCAATAGCAACACCAGCAGAACCAGGTTGAGCAACAACGAGAACAGCGCCAGGCCGCGCCATACCAGCAGCGGCTCACGCTCGAGCAGCGGTCGTGGTCTGCTGATCAAGGATTTGCGCTCG
>CBIHQF010000576.1:0-2968 GCA_966211665.1 uncultured Pseudomonas sp.
GAACAGTTGCTTTCGATTCATCCGATTCCCCCCCGGTAGCGCGACTGGACGGTGCTCGGCGGCCGTCTCGTATTCCTTGCAGTGTAGGTGAGCGATAGGGACCGCGAACGCTTGGACGTATAGCTGATGGGCGGTGTCGTTTGCACGACATCTATCCGTCATCAGCCGGTCACTTTGGCGGTGGAGACTGCTGCGGTTTCGTTCATTCCCGTTTTGCATAAGGATCTTCGCCATGCTGCGTATTCCCGCCCTCTGTGCGGTTTTTGCCCTGGCCCCGATGGCCTCGGCACTCGAACTGAAAGCCTCGTCGGTTTACCAGAGCGGCTTCCCTCTGGGCACTGAAATCGTTGGTGTGCAGACGTCGAGCATGCGCGTGATCGTGTCCAACAGCGTCGAGGGGCTGGTGGATATCCTCCAGCTCGCCCCGGCCACTGGACTGCAGCGGATTGCCCGTCACACGCTGATGGGCCAGGACGCCGGAGAGATCACTTCGGTGGCCTTCCATCCCAGCGAAGATATGTTCGCGGTGTGCGTACGCGACAGCGACGGCCTGAACAACGGTCGCGTGGAATTCCGCACGGCCACCGACGGCACGCTGCTGAAGCGTCTGGAGATCGGTATCTGGCCGGATAGCCTGGCGTTCTCGCCGGCCGGCGACTTCCTCGTGGTGGCCAACGAGGGCGAAGGCTATGTGCGCGAGGGCGAGGGCTTTCGCAGCGGCGAAGGCTCGATCAGCGTGATCGATCTGCGCGAGGGTCTGGCGCAGGCCAAGCACCGTCAAATCGCCTTGCCGGACCTGGCTGGAGTGGAAGGCGCCACCCAGGCCGAACACAAGCGCCTGCTGGAGCGGGCGATCGATGGCGAGGAACTGAAGATCCCCTTTGGCACCAGTGCCGAGCATATCGAGCCGGAATACGTGGCCTTCAGCCCGGACGGTGCGCGCGCTTATGTCAGCCTGCAGGAGAACAACGCCGTCGCGGCGGTCGATGTGCTGCGAGGCGAATTGAGCAAGGTGTTCGGCCTGGGCACTGTGCGTCACGCCGCCGATGTGCTGGACGATGGTCGCTATGAGCCGAGCGCCGAGCTGTTCGCCTTGCGCGAACCGGATGCCCTGGCCGTCAGTGCCGATGGCCGCTACCTGATCAGCGCCGACGAAGGCGACAGCGACCCGAAAATCGCCAAGACCAAAGCCGGGCTGCCCAGCGGCGGCGGACGCACGATCAGCGTGTTCGATAGCGCCAGTGGCGAGCTGCTCGGCGATACCGGTGGTCAGCTCGACGACATGGCCGCCAAAGCCGGTGTCTATCCGGATCAACGCAGCCCCAATAAAGGCAGCGAACCCGAAGGCGTGGTGAGTTTCGATGCTTTCGGCAAGCGCCTGGCCGTCGCGTCCCTGGAACGTGCCGATGCCCTGGCGCTGATCGATCTGGATCAGCCGGCGCAGCCCCGGGTGCTGCAGGTGATCGGGGTGGGCGAGGGCGCCGGTGCGGGCAACCTGGCACCGGAAGGCTTGGCCCATGTCGAACACCAGGGCCGGCATTTCCTGGTGACCGGCTTGGAGAAAAGCGGCAACGTCGCTCTGTTCGAACTGGTCGAATAATCCCCTGGGCCTTGGCGCGCAGAGATGCCGCAGTAACCGGATGGGTCGACGTCTTGCGCGCTCTTGTAGATCCTATATCCATTTGCAAGGCTGCGACCTCGTAGGGTGGATGAAAAAGGCGTCATCCACCCTACCCGGTATTTAGAGTTCGGTTGCGATCCAGGGCCTCGTGGGTGGGGCTTCAGCCGCGACAGCCGCCGCTGGAAGATCGCCGCTGAAGCGCCTCCTACAGCTCTTAATCTGGATTAGGCTCAGGCGCAATCCGGGAAAACCCCCGCACCCGCAAAATTCCCCGGATTGCATCCGGTCTATAAGAGCACCTCTTTTATCTCCGCTTCGGATGGCATTGCACCAAGTATTTTTGCCACCGAATGCCTTGTCCGGCTTCTCCCGCCTCTTTGCCGCGGTTAGAGTGCTGCGGCGCCACTGCGGCATGGTGAAGGCGTTAACGCGTGGAATTCGGGGGCGGCATGGCGATAACGTCATGGGTGGTGCTGGGCCTGTTCGTTTTGACCTACCTGGGGATGGCCGCAGGCGGTATTCGCGGCTTGCGCGTCGATCGCAGCTGGATCGCCGGTTGCGCCGCGGTTGTGCTGCTGTTTACCGGCGCGCAGTCGCCAGGCGAGGCGGCCGGTCATCTGGATGCAGGCGCGCTCTTGCTGTTGCTGGCGCTGATGCTGATTTCCGCGCAGTTCGATTTTTCCGGGGTCTATGCCTGGCTCAACGAGTGGCTCAACCACCATGCTCGACGCCCGGCGCGGTTGTTGGGCGGCGTGGTGCTGCTCGGCGGGCTGCTTTCGGCGGTGCTGGTCAACGACATAGTCGCCTTCGCCCTGACGCCGCTGCTGTGCCACAGCCTGTTGGCCCGCGGCCTCGATCCGCGGCCTTTTCTCCTGGCGTTGGCGCTGTCGTGCAATGCCGGTTCTTCCGCCAGCCTGATCGGCAACCCGCAGAACATCCTGATCGGTCAGGCCGGCGGCCTGGATTTCTGGACGTATGCCTTTATCGCCGGCCCGCCGGCCTTGGCCGCCTTGGCGCTCACCTATGCGGTGATCTGGCTGCAATGGCGTAGGAAATGGGGCGTGCCGAACGAGCGGGTAATCGAAGAGACGCCGGTCGAGCGCATCTATGGCGCGCACAGTTACCTCAAGCCCTTGCTGGCGACCCTGGTGCTGCTCGGGCTGTTTTCCACCGCCATGCCGCGTGAGCTATCGGCTTTGCTGGTCGCCGCGCTGCTGATGATTTCGCGCCGCGTCGACAGCCGCGATTATGTGCACAAGGTCGATTGGAACCTGCTGCTGTTGTTCGCCGGCTTGTTCGTGGTCACAGGCGCGGCCCTGGGCCTGCCGGAGGTGGCCGCCGTGGCCG
>CBIHQF010000577.1:0-2952 GCA_966211665.1 uncultured Pseudomonas sp.
AATGGTTGCCGGCAGCATCGACACCAGCCTCGGTAAATTCCCTGGCCCGACCCAGGTGGCCAGCCAGTTCGGCGCCCTGGTCAACGAGCACCTGCGCGAGCAGAAAAAGGCCGAGGCCTTCTTCGAGCGCCAGGAACAACGCAACGCCGAGAAGCTCGCGAAGAACCCCGAAGCGGCCGTCAGCATCCGCCCTTACACCGGCAAACCGACGTTCTTCAAACAGATACTCACCAGCCTCTATACGGTCATGACCGGCTTTCTCATCGCGTCGCTGGTGGCAATCCCCTTGGGCATCGTCTGTGGCCTGAGCAAGCCGATCTATAACGCGATCAACCCGCTTATCCAGATTTTCAAACCGGTTTCGCCGCTGGCCTGGTTGCCGCTGGTGACCATGGTGGTCAGCGCCGTCTACACCAGCAGCGATCCGCTGTTCGCCAAATCCTTCGTCACCTCGGCGGTCACGGTGGCCTTGTGCTGCCTGTGGCCGACAGTGATCAATACCACGGTCGGGGTGGCCAACCTGGACAAGGACCTGCAGAACGTCAGCCGGGTGCTCAGCCTGTCGCCGCTGCGCCATGTGCGGCAGATCGTCCTGCCGGCCGCGATCCCGATGATTTTCACCGGCCTGCGGCTGTCGCTGGCGACCGGCTGGATGGTGCTGATCGCCGCGGAAATGCTCGCGCAAAACCCGGGGCTGGGAAAATTCATCTGGGACGAGTTCCAGAACGGTAGCTCCAACTCGCTCGGCCGGATCATGGTCGCGGTGGTCGTCATCGGCCTGATCGGCTTCGTCCTCGACCGCCTCATGCTTATGCTCCAGCGCCGTGTCAGCTGGGATAAGAACGCCGATTTACGTTAAGAATCAGGAGCTCGTCATGAACAATCACCATCTCGAACTGACCGGCGTCGGCATCAGCTTTCCCACCGACCACGGCCTGTACTGCGCGCTGCAGAACGTCAATCTGAAGATCGACAAAGGCGAATTCGTCTCCTTGATCGGCCATTCCGGCTGCGGTAAGTCGACCGTGCTGAACATAGTCGCCGGGCTCTATCAGGCGACCACCGGCGGGGTGATTCTCGACAGCCGCGAAGTCAATTCGCCCGGCCCCGAGCGCGCTGTGGTATTCCAGAATCACAGCCTGCTACCCTGGCTGACCTGCTACCAGAACGTCGAGCTGGCGGTGCGCCAGGTATTTCGCGGCAGCAAGTCACGCAGCGAAATGCGCGAATGGATCGAACACAACCTGGAGCTGGTGCACATGATGCACGCCAAGGACAAGCGCCCCAGCGAAATCTCCGGCGGCATGAAGCAGCGCATCGGCATCGCTCGCGCCCTGGCCATGCAACCCAAGGTGTTGCTGATGGACGAGCCTTTCGGCGCTCTCGATGCCTTGACCCGCGCCCACCTGCAGGATTCGTTGATGGAGATTCACGCCGACCTCGGCAACACGGTGATCATGATCACCCACGATGTCGACGAGGCGGTGCTGCTGTCCGACCGTATCGTGATGATGAGCAACGGCCCGGCGGCCAGCGTCGGCGAGATCCTGCAGATCGATCTGGAACGCCCGCGCGACCGTATCGCCCTGGCCCATGACGCGCGCTACCACGAGTACCGCGCAGCGGTGCTGGAATTTCTCTACCAGAAGCAGCAGCGCCCGGCCGCTTGAGTGAGACTGCTGTAAACGATGAAACCCGCATAACGCGGGTTTCATCGTTTATCGCTATGCCGTTTATCAGGTCGATTGAACTTCATCCCACGGAGGCCGCCGAACGGGGGCTCACGACTAGCGGGAGCACACAAGCCTAGACGTCATAAGGACTTACCGTGCTCGATCTGACCACCTGGAACCTTTCCATCCCCACCGATAGCAGCCCCACCACCATCGAAACCGCACGGTTGAACAACAACTACGAGAGTCGCTACTTTCGCCGCCATGCGGACGGCAGCGTCACCTTTTGGGTGCCGGTCGACGGTTCGCGCACAGCGGATGCCCGTTACCCACGCAGCGAACTGCGCGAAACACAGACCGATGGCACCCTCAGTTTCTGGCATCACGCCAGCGCGGATAATTATTTGAGCGCCGTACTGGCGGTCAACCAAGTGCCGAGCAAAAACAAAATCATCATTGGTCAGATTCACAGCAAAGACCAACAGGGCAGCGAAAACGACCCCTTGCTCAAACTGCAATATCACTACTTGCGCGGCGTCGGTCGACTCGAACTGTTGTTGCGCAGGCGCCCTGGCGACACAGAGGTGGAAAATATCCTGCTGGCGGAGAACGTCCAACTCGGCGAACGCTTTGGCTATGACTTGCGCATTACCGCGAGCGGGAGACTGGGGATCAGCGTTAGCAGTAGCGACGGCGACAAGGGCGGGCACTACCGACAGCTCAGCGGCTACTGGAACCCACAGTTGCTGTATTTCAAAGCCGGCGCCTATATCCAGGATAATTACGGGCCCAGCGACGAAGGCGGTCGGGTGCGATTTTTCTGGCTCAATAGCCTGCATCGCTGAAGCCGCGCCGCCCGTAGAGGCCTCTCCACAACCTGTCCGTTCGGTAAGCCCGCCCTAGAACTGAATCGACTATATAGCAGGTCGTTGAAACTACCTGCGTTGGCAGTACTGCGTTAAGAACAGGATCGGGGGCGAGCCCAAGCCAGGTGCCCCCGTCTGAACGCTCATTTACGGCACCCAAACTCGCGTGCGAGCCCAGTCCACTTGATTCGCTACGCTCACGGGCCAGCCGTTGGCTGTTACTTCGCTGCGCTGCGTTTCTCGCCTGTTTTTGTCAGGGGCGCCTTGCCTGCCTCGCCTAGGTTGTTAAACGGCCTGTTAGATAGCGCGTCTGAAGCGGTTGAATCGTTGCAGCAAATTCACCGCCATGCTCGGCGCCGATGAATCGACCCCAGCTACGATCAGCTTGGGATGGCGTCTGACCGCTTGCTCCA
>CBIHQF010000578.1:0-2947 GCA_966211665.1 uncultured Pseudomonas sp.
CTGGTGCGCGCGGCGCACCCTACCAGTCAGGCTGAGCCGCCGTCCTGGCAGCACTCGCCCATCACGAAACTCAGGGCCTGCTGCAAGCGGGCGAAGTCGACCCGGGTGAACACTTCACGGCCATCGCGCTGCTGCGTGAGCACGCCGGCCTGCACCATGTTGTTGAGGTGATGGGCCAGGGTCGAACGGGGAATGCCGATACGTTCCTGCAACTGGCCGAAATTGAGCCCGTCCGGGCCACTACGGACCAGGGTACGGAAGACCTCCAAGCGCACGGGATTTCCCAGCGCCTCGAGGCAAGATGCGACTTCATTGATTTCCATGACGCGGAGGATAGACAGACGGCCAGAGCCATGCAACGATATAACTAGATATCTAGTTATATCGTCACTAATGAAGTGACGGCGCCGCCGTCCGGGAGCCTGTCGTGAACAAATCAGCTTTGCGCTTCGTCGCCGGTAACGGCCTGCTCGATCGCCGCGCCTTTCTCAGAAGCGGCTACGGCCTGACGCTGGCCACCGCCCTGGGGTTGTCGCCGGCAGGCCGGGCGCTGGCCGAAAGCGAGCCGCCGATGCCCGCCTGGATGACCGGCCTGGGCGGCGCCGACGCCGAGTACGGCAACCCCTCGGCCCATGAACGTCATGTGTTACGCCAGCTCCAGCCATCAACCCCGCAGACCGCCGGCTTCAGCATTTGGCATTCGCCATTGCAACACCAGCGCGGCATCATCACCCCCAGCGGCCTGCACTACGCGGTGCATCACAACGGCATTCCGGCAATCGACCCCGAGCGCCATCAGGTGCTGATTCACGGGCTGGTCGAGCGGCCGCTGAAGTTCGATCTGGAGCGTTTGATGCGCTATCCGATGGTCTCGCGCATCCAGTTTCTCGAATGCGCGGGTAACACCGCCGCGAACGCCATCTCGCCCACTGCGCGCAATGCCGACTGCCAGGAACTGTTCGGCGAAGTATCGGGCTCGGAATGGACCGGCGTGCCGCTGTCCTACCTGCTGCGCGAAGCGGGGGTAAAAGCCGAGGCGCGCTGGGTGATCTGCGAGGGCGCCGACGGTGGCTCGCACAGCCGCAGCCTGCCGCTGGCCAAGTTGATGGACGACGCCATCATCGCCTTCTACCAGAATGGCGAGCGTCTGCGTCCCTCTCAGGGCTATCCGCTGCGCCTGTTCGTGCCGGGCTGGGAAGGCAATGTCAGCGTCAAATGGCTGCACCGCCTGGAGGTGAGCGACAGCCCGGCCTTCAGCAAGGACGAATCGGGCCTCTACACGCGCATTCTCAGCGACGGCGATATCCTCGCGTTCGGCTTCCCCATGGAGGTCAAATCGGTGATCACCCACCCCAGCGGGCTGCAGCAGTTGCCCGAGTTGAAAGGCTTCTATGAGATCTCCGGCCTGGCCTGGTCCGGCTTGGGCCGTATCGCCAAGGTCGAGGTTTCCGCCGATAACGGCAGTACTTGGGCAGCCGCGCAACTGCACGCGCCGGTGCTGGACAAGTCGCTGACCCGTTTCAGCATCCCCTGGCAGTGGACGGGCGCGGCCACCACCCTGCTCAGCCGCGCCACCGACGAGCTGGGCAATATCCAGCCGACCCGCAGCGAATGGCGCGGCCGCTACGCCGCTCACTCCTTCAATCACTACAACGCGATCCAGGCCTGGCGCGTGAGCAGCAGCGGCGAGGTGGAAAATGTGTACGCGTAGCCTGTGGCTGCTGCTCGCGCTGACCGGCAGTGCGGCGGCGCAACCTGTGATCGACTTCGGCCAGCCGCTGGCACAGCAGACCATCGAGCGCTACGCCATCAGCGTCTACCCCGATGGGCGCAACCTGCCGCCTGGCCAGGGCAGCGTGACCGCAGGTAGCGAGCTCTATGCCAACCAATGCGCCGGCTGCCACAGCGCCAACGGCAAACAAGGCCCTGCCGCGCGCCTGGTTGGTAGCGACGGCTTTTTCAGCCTCGACGATCCGTTGCGTGTTCTGCGGATCAGCGAGCATCCGTTGCTGTTGCTCTCGGTCGGTGGTCAATGGCCGTACGCCACCAGCGTTTTCGACTACATCCGCCGCGCCATGCCGCACTATGCGCCGAAGAGCCTGAGTAACGATCAGGTGTATGCCGTCACCGCCTATATCCTGCACCTCAACGACCTGCTGGACGAAACCGCGGTGCTCGACCGGCACAACCTGCCCAAGGTCGAGATGCCCGGGCGTAAGCGGCTGCGCTGGGCGGACATCACTGTCGAATAGCCTGATTCAATCCTCCGGCGCTTCCAGCGCCTGCACCAGCGCCTTGAGAAAACGCGCGGCCTCGCCACCGGTGACCGCGCGGTGGTCGAAGGTCAGCGACAGCGGCAATATCGGGTGCACCACCACTTTGCCGTCGACCGCCACCGGCTCGTCGCGGATACCGCCGGCGCCGATGATAGCCACTTGCGGGGGGATCACGATGGGGTTGGCATAGCGGCCGAACAGGGTGCCGAAGTTCGACAGAGTGATGGTCGCGCCCATCATTTCCTTAGGTGGAATCGAGCGTGCCTTGACGTCCGCACGCAGGCTCGCCACCCCGGCCTTCAGGTCCTCGGCGCTGCGGGCGCCGACGTTTCTCAGCACCGGCACGAACAGGCCGTCCGGAGTGTCCACGGCGATGCCCAGATCTAACTGATCGTGCTGTTTGAGCGACAGCGATTTGCCGTCGAACCAGCTGTTGAGCAGCGGCTCGACCCGGCAGGCGGCGGCGATGGCCTGGGCGATCCTTACCAGCGGATCGCGCGCCTGCGGCCAGCGGTGCAGGTCGGCGTCGCCGACGATGAACACCGGCACCACTTCGGCATGCGAGCGCGCCATATTGATCGCCATGCTGCGCCGCACGCCGCGCACCTTGTCGCCGCCGAATTTGTCGCGGGCGTTCTGGGTCGCGGCTTCGACGTCGGCGCGGGTGATCA
>CBIHQF010000579.1:0-2927 GCA_966211665.1 uncultured Pseudomonas sp.
GTTATGCCGGCAGCAGCTGGAACCTGGGCGTGGATTCGCGGCTGGGCAACAATAGCCTGTGGCTGCACGCCGATTACGCCAGCGCCAGTTTCGACAGCGATGGCCTGGGTTTCGGCGAGGGCGAGCGCCGCGACCAGTCCCATGATCTGCAGGCGCAGCTGAATTCCGGCTCCTGGTTCGCCGCCGGCCCCTTCGATCAATGGAGCCTGATCTTGCAGCGGCGTCAGGTCGGCCTCGATTACTTCTCCCTGGGCAACCTGTATCAGCCGGGCGACCTGCTGCTGGATCGCGTCAACTGGCAGGGCTTTATCGGCAATCTGCAGGTGGAAGCCGAGTTGGCGCGGGAAACCAATAACCTCGACGATCGCCCCGAGCTGGCGGACCAGGTCGTGCAACGCCGCCTGTTCAACCTCTACTACTATCCGATGGTGGACGCCGAGGCCTTGCCCTGGAAGTTGCTCGGCATGCCGTCGCTGAATGCCGGGTTCAGCGAAACCCGTCGCCGTCAGGACCGCGAGGACGCCGAGGTGGTCGGCTTCGATGTCAACGACCGGACCCGCGAGCGCCTGTTCGGCGTCAACTTCTACCACAACCGCTGGAATTGGTCGGTGCAGCACAGCGTGCAGGACACCCGCGACCGCTCGCGGCCGGTGGAGCTGCAGGGCTTTCTGGTCTACGAACCGCCCTCCGACCAGCGCAACCGCATGACCACCGTGCAACTGGGCTATACGCCGTTCGATAACCTGAGCCTGTCCACCAATTGGCAATGGAGCAAGCAGCAGGAGCTCGACGACGGCGACATCTACCGCAGCACCAGCCGCGGGCTCGATATGGCCTGGCAGATCGTCCCGCAACGCTGGCGGCTGAATGCCTCCTACTACCGCGGCCGCGATCGCAGCCATTTCGGCGAGAGCGGCTTTCTCGGCGATAACCAGTTGCAACAGACCGCCAATCTGCAACTGACCTGGAGCACCAGCCAGCCGAAGGGCTTGCGTCCCGGCGTCGATTGGTTCCTCAAGGGCAGCTACGCCAAGCAGGACAGCGAACTCTACGACCTGGGCAGGGAGGACTGGCAGCTGTTGCTGGGTTTCGACCTGCGCTGGGATACCCATACTTATTGATGTTCGAGGCCCCGCGCGACTATGTGCGGGGCGGCGGGAAGGTGAAAGATGAAAAGATTGCATAAGTCCATATGGCTGACGCTGCTGCTGTCGAGTGCCGCGCTGCCGCTGCTATCCGCCCGGGCGGATTTGCTGGCGGTCACCGGGCAATCCGCGCAGCGCCAATTGCTGGCGACCCAGGCCAATAGCCTGGCGCTCAACTGGCAGGTGTCGACCACCGCCGGGCATGGCAGCGGTGTCGCTTCCGCCGCGCTCCTGGCCGTCGATGCGGCCAGTGGCGACATCCTGGCCACGCTTGCCGGTGGGCTTTCGCAAGGCGGTAGCGGCCCTTACCTGCTCAGCGAGTTCGTCGAACTACCCGCCGCCAGCGTGCAGAGCTGGCAGCGCCAGGGGATTCGCCGGGTGATTCTGACGCGTAACTTCAGCGAACCTGGTGGCCGCGTGCTGCGCGCCCAGGTGGTGCTGAACCTGCTGTCCAGCGGCCTTCGCGCGCCGCGCGAGAACCTCGGCGGGGAGCTGCTGTTGCAGCGTTTGAGTCTGAGCTTCACGGATAACCAACGAATCAAGGTGGTGCCTCCCGACAGCGAGCTGCAAGCCAAGGTACTGCTGACCTACAGCGGCAATGGCCTGCTCGCCGGGCGCTGGCAGGTGGCCGAGCCCGGCAGCAGCGAAGGCCGGCCGTTCTACCGCACCCTGACCCTGGTGCGCAGCCAGCTCGCCAGCGCCCAGCAGCAAACCCTGACCAGCCCGCTCCTGCCGGTCGGCAAGGCGGGCAAGTACCGGGTGCGCTTCTGTGTCACCAACCCTGAAATGGTGCCGGCCGATGGTCTGGTGCTGGATTCCGGATGTCCGATCGAGGCGCTCACAGTGGAAACCATCTACGAAGTTCTCGGCGGCAGCGATCCTTCCGCCCGGGCGATCATCGACGCCAGCCCGCAAAGCGGTGCGGTGGATGCCGACACCGCGTTCAAATGGCACGCGGTCGAGGGGGCCGTGGTCTATCGGCTGCAACTGTTCGCCAGCACGGCGGAGCAGCCCGGCGATGCCGATGTGCTCGGCGAGTCGCCGAGCTTCGTCTCCGGTATGCTGCTGCCGGCGAACGTCAACCAAACCGCGCTGTCGGCGCTGCTGCGCAACAAGCTCGAACCCGGCGGCTACTACCTGTGGCGTGTCACCGCCCACGACCGCAACGGTTCGCTGATCGGTCGCAGCCAGGAGTGGCGCGTGCGTTACCAGCCATGAAAGCTTGAGGCCTGTTCACCACCGGTAAGGAATGTCGATGAGCGATGACACCGACGAACGCCTGCTGCAACGCATCGCCACTCAGGATCAGCTGGCGCTGCGCGAGTTCTACCAGCGCTTTCACGGCGCGGTCTTCCAGTTCTCCATGCGCACGGTGGCCAACAGCGCCGATGCCGCCGAGGTGCTCAACGAGGTGATGATGGAGGTCTGGCGCCGCGCGGACAGTTTCGCCGGCCATTCCCAGGTGCGCACCTGGCTGTTCAGCATCACCCGCAACAAGTCGGTCGACCTGTTGCGCCGCAAGCGCCCGACCACTTCTCTCGACGACGCCGATATCGAGGGCGACCAGCCCGCGCATTGCGAGCTGAGCGGCGCGCTGGAGCTGAACCAGCGTGGCGAGCAGGTGCGCCAGTGCCTGGACAAACTCAAGGACAGCCACCGCCAGGTGGTCTACCTGGCGTTCTTCGAAGAACTCGCCTACCCGCAGATCGCCGAGATCATGGGGATTCCCGGCGGTACCGTGAAAACCCGCATGATGCACGCCAAGCAGCAACTGCTGCAGTG
>CBIHQF010000580.1:0-2925 GCA_966211665.1 uncultured Pseudomonas sp.
GAGGAGAAGTCCAGCTTCTGGAAATCCGCGTTGTTGCACAGCGCCACGATCAGTGTGTTGAGGCCGACGAAGCCGGTGAACTTGTAACGCGCCAGATCGCTGACCATTCCCGGCAAGTCGCGCGGGTTGGTGATCAGCACGTTGTGGCTGCCGATCAGCATCATCGCCATGCAATGAAAGGTGAAGGCATAGATGTGATAGAGCGGTAGCGGCGCGATGATCACTTCGCGGCCTTCGCTCATCTCCGAGCCCATCAAGGATTTGACCTGCAGCATATTGGCGATCAGGTTGCGGTGGGTCAGCATCGCGCCCTTGGCCACCCCGGTGGTGCCGCCGGTGTATTGCAGCACGGCGACGTCGCCGCTGCTCGGGCTGGCGTCGACGCCCGTTTTACCGCGGCCCTTGGCCAGCGCCGCGGTGAATTTGACGGCCTGCGGCAGGTTATACGCCGGCACCATCTTCTTCACATGCTTGACCATACCGTTGACCAGCAGGCGCTTGAGCGGCGAGAGCATGTCGCCCACTTCGGTGACTATTACCGTCTTCACCCCGGTCTTGGGCAGCACCTGTTCCGCCAGGTACGCCATATTGGCCAGGCAGACCAACGCCTTGGCGCCGGAGTCGTTGAATTGGTGCTCCAGTTCCCGCGCAGTGTACAGCGGGTTGGTGTTGACCACGATCAGCCCGGCACGGATGGCGCCGAAGACGATGACCGGGTATTGCAGCAGGTTGGGCAACTGCACGGCGATGCGGTCGCCCGGCTGCAGATCGGTGTGTTGTTGCAGGTAGGCGGTAAAGGCCCCTGACAGTTCATACAACTCGCCGTAGGTGAGCGTCTTGCCGAGGTTGCTGAACGCCGGCTTATCAGCGAAGCGTTGGCAGGACTCACGCAGCACCGCCTGGATATTCGGGTACTGGTCTGGATTGATTTCGGCAGGAATCCCAGCAGGATATTTATCCTTCCAGAAGTTTTCGATCATGGGAGTCCACTCCTAAACGACAGCTGATACTCCGCCGCTTGGTGGGCGGATATTTTTGTTTTACTGCGCCGTTTTTGCCAACCATGCGGCAAAAAAGCGCGCCGAGCGTAGCACCTTTACCGAGGACCGACTAGCATCAAAGGAGGGCGCGCAAGTCCCAACGTGACCGAAAACACAGCATTCGGTCACACTGAAACTACCGCAAAAAAACCCTGGAATCGCCGAAAGCAACCGGGATTCAAGCGATATCGCGCAGTTCGCGACGGAGGATCTTGCCAACCGGGGTCATAGGTAACGAATCGCGGAAGACGATGTGCTTAGGCACCTTGTAACCGGTAAAGTTTTCCTTGCAGAAGGCTTTCAGCTCCTCGGCCGAGAGCCCGCCCTCGCGGGCGACCACGAATAGCTTGACGGCCTCCCCCGACTTCTCGTCCGGCACGCCGATGGCCGCGCAACTGGCTACTTTCGGGTGAGCCATGACCACATCTTCGATCTCGTTGGGGTACACGTTGAAGCCCGAGACGATGATCATGTCCTTCTTGCGGTCGACGATACGCACGAAGCCGTCGGGATCGATCACCGCGATGTCGCCGGTCTTGAACCAGCCTTCGCCGTCGAGCACCTCGGCGGTGGCCTCCTCGCGCTGCCAGTAACCCTTCATCACCTGCGGGCCTTTGATGCACAGTTCTCCGCGCTCGCCCAGAGGCTGCTCGTTGCCGTCGTCGTCGATGACCTTGAAAGCGGTGCCCGGCACCGGAACGCCGACCGTGCCCAGACGGGCTTTATCGCCATAGGGGTTGGTGCTGGCCACCGGCGCCGTTTCGGTCAGGCCATAACCTTCCACCACAGAGCAACCGGTCATGGCTTTCCAGCGCTCGGCGGTGGCCTTGACCAGTGCGGTGCCGCCGGAGTTGGTGACCTTGAGCTTGGAGAAATCCAGGTTCTTGAACTCGGGGTGATCCATCAGCGCGACGAACAAGGTATTGAGACCGAGCAGCGCGGAAAACTGCCACTTGCCGAGCTCCTTGACGAACCCGGGAATATCGCGCGGATTGGTGATCAGCACGTTGTGGTTGCCGTTGACCATCATGCACATGCAGTTCGCGGTGAAGGCATAGATGTGGTAGAGCGGCAGTGGCGCGATCATGATTTCCTGCCCCTGCTTCATCAGCGGCGAGCCGTCCGGCCCGTGCTGCGACAGGCAGGCATCGACTTGCAGCATATTGGCCACCAGATTGCCATGGCTGAGCATCGCGCCTTTGGCCACCCCGGTGGTGCCGCCGGTGTACTGCAGCACGGCGATGTCGTCGTGACCGACCTTGACCGGCTTGAGCGCATGACCATGGCCCTGCTTGAGCGCCCGCTTGAACGGCACGGCTTGCGGCAAACGGTAATCGGGCACCACCTTCTTCACGTGCTTGACCAGGGTATTGACCAGCCAGCCCTTGGGCGCGGGCAGCAGGTCGCCCATGCGCGCTTCGATCAGGTAGTCGATCTGGGTGTCGACCAGCACGTCCTGCACCAGCTTGCCGAACATGTTCAGGTAAACCAGCGCGCGTACGCCGGCGTCCTTGAACTGATGGCGCATTTCGCGAGCGGTATACAACGGGTTGGTGTTGACCACTATCAGCCCGGCGCGCATGGCGCCGAATACGGCGATCGGGTACTGCAGGATATTCGGCATCTGCACGGCGATGCGGTCGCCGGGCTGCAGGTCGGTGTTCTTCTGCAGGTAGCCGGCGAAGGCCGCCGACAGGCGGTCCAACTCGGCGTAGGTCAGGGTCACGCCCAGATTGCTGAATGCCGGACGGTCGGCGAACTTCTTGCACGACCTTTCGAATACTTCGATCACCGATTTATAAGCATTCAAATCGATGTCATTGGGTACGCCGGCCGGGCGCTTATCGTTCCAGAAATCCAGTTGCATTCTTATTGTCCTCTTGCC
>CBIHQF010000581.1:0-2915 GCA_966211665.1 uncultured Pseudomonas sp.
TAGCAGCGGAATGTCGAAGCGCAGCTCGCAGGTGACCGCATCGAGCCGCTGTTCCGCTTCGCTGAGCAGGTCGAACAGCAAGGCGCCCAACCCACGTTCGGCGAAGTAGCGCGCCACCTGCTGATTGCGTGGGCTGAGACGCCCGCTACCGCTGCCGTGCACGAATACCACCAAGCCTTTTGCACCATCGGGCAGCAGTAAATCGGCATTCAGGTGGGCATCGCTCAGCGCCAATTGCAAACCTCGCACAACGCTCATCGGCTCCTCCGTCACGGTCGTTGTTCGCACGAACGCCGCCAAGCGCGCTGTAGAAGGTCGAGCACCTCGCGGTCCGAAGTTTGCGAGAAGTCCCTATACCAGCTGCCGATCGATATCAGCGTTTCCGGTATGACCGGACAGATCACTTCGTCGGCTTCGGCGCGCAGCAACTCCACACTTTCCAGGGAGCCGACCGGCACGACGACACTCACCGATAGCGGCTCTTGTTGACGCGCCGCTTGCACCGCCGCGCGCATGGTCGCGCCGGTGGCCAGGCCGTCGTCGACCAGGATCACCCGCAGGCCACGTAATATCGGAGCCGGGCGGTCGCCGCGATAGGCGCGATCGCGCCGTTGCAGTTCGCGGGTTTCGCGGTCCACCACCGCTTCGATGGTTTCCGCCCTCAGATCGAGCATCTGCAAGACTTCGCCGTTCAACACACGCACCCCGCCGCTGGCGATGGCGCCCATGGCGTACTCCTCGTGGCCCGGTACGCCAAGCTTGCGCACCAGCATCAAATCCAGGCGCAGGTCCAGCGCCATGGCGATCTCATAGGCCACCGGCACACCGCCGCGCGGCAGCGCCAGAACGATCGCCTCCGTTTGCCCGCGATAGGCCGACAACAAGGGCGCCAGGGCGCGCCCGGCGGCTATCCGGTCGCGGATAGGTAGATCGAGAGCAGCGTGATGCGCCATCCGAAAATCTCCGCTAGCTGTGCATGCAAGTATGACCCACACGGGCTCCACCGCGTTCTTGCACAGTTATCGATGCACCCGTAATCCCCGCTCGCTCCGATAGACGGCCATGCGGGCGATATAAGAGCAAAACTTGACGCGAATCATTATTGATTGAGAATTCACCTCATAGACTGTGCCCATCACTTCCACCTTCCGAGGAATATGTCGATGCGCATACAGCTCTCCCTCTCACTCGTCGCCCTGCTCTGCGGCTCGCTCGCCCAGGCCAAGGAATACCCGATCGGCGAACCCCAGCAATGCGGCGGCCTGGATGTCGGCGCCGTGTACCTGCAACCGATCGAGATGGACCCGCCGGGCATGATGCGCCCCGCCGCCGATTCCGATGTGCACCTGGAAGCCGACATCAGCGCCCTGGAAAACAACCCCAACGGGTTCCAGGAAGGCAGTTTCGTGCCCTACCTGAATATCGCTTTCGTACTGCGTAAGGAAGGCAGCGACGAGGTGCTCGAAGGCGATTTCCACGCCATGGTCGCCAACGATGGGCCGCACTACGGCGACAACCTCAAGCTGTTCGGCCCGGGCAAATATCACCTGACCTACAGCATCTCGCCACCCGCTGGCGGCCACGGCATGTTCGGCCGCCACACCGACAAGGAAACCGGCGTCGCGCCCTGGTTCGAGCGCTGCGAACTGCATTACCAATTCACCTATGCCGGCATCGGCAAGAAAGGCGGTTACTGATCGCGGGCCCCAGTGGAGTTGACTATGTCACGTGTGTTGTTCGCCTTGCTGCTGGCAGTCGTCGGCCTGCCTGGTTACGCGGCCGGCCTGCCGACTTACGAGCTGGTGATCCGCGATGGTCATTTCACCCCGCCGCTGCTCGAAGTGACGGCGGGCCAGCGCTTCAAGATCGTGCTGCATAACCAGGGGCAAGGCCCCGCGGAATTCGAAAGCACGCCCTTGCGGGTGGAAAAGGTCATGTCGCCCGGGGTCACCTCGTTCGTGGTGATTCACCCGCTGCGGCCCGGCCATTATCCGTTCTTCGACGAGTTCCACCTCGACTTGCCCGAGGGTGGCATCGTCGCCAAATAATGCTGTTACAACGGGAACCTTGCATGAATCAGTCGCTGTTTATCGTCTGGCGGGAGAGCGTCGAGGCGTTGCTGGTGGTCGGCATCCTGTATGCCTGGATCGGCCAGCAGGCCGAGCGGGGCCGCGCCATGCGGTTCCTCTGGTGCGGCGTGGCGCTGGGCCTGGTGTTGTCCGCGGCGTTGGCGCTGATCGTTCTGTTCGCCGGCGAATGGCTGTCGGGGGCGGCCGGCGAGTGGTTCCAGGCGACGTTGGTACTGCTGGCGAGTGCGCTGATTCTGCAGATGGTCGGCTGGATGCGTCGGCATGGCCGCACCTTCAAGCACGACCTGCAGCAGGCCGCCGACACCCATCTGAAACGCAACGGCGGCCTCGGCCTGCTGCTCCTGGCGATGCTCGCGGTGGGTCGCGAAGGCAGCGAGACCGTGGTCTTCCTGTATGGCCTGGGCATACACAAGCAAGGCGTCGAACTCTGGCAGTTCGCCCTCGGCGGTGCGCTGGGGCTGGGCCTGGCGCTGCTTACCTTCATGCTGCTGCAGGCCGGCAGCCGGTTGGTGTCCTGGCGGCACTTCTTTCTGTTCAGCGAGATCGTGCTGCTGTTGCTCGGCGCTTCCATGTTGATCGCCGGGCTCGACCGTATCAGCGGCCAGTTGATGGCGCTGGAGTTGCCCGAACAGGTCTACGGCTGGTTCGGCGATGCGCTCTGGGATACCTCGGCCGGGCTGGATGACAGCGCGGGACTGGGGTCGGTACTGGCCAACTTCGCCGGCTACCGCGCCATGCCTTCCCTGGCCACGGTCGCCGCCTTGGCCGGCTACTGGTTGCTGGTCGTGTTCTGGCTGCGGCGCCGCGCGCCCGCCGTGTCGCCAT